>CADCIZ010000001.1 GCA_902801685.1 uncultured Erysipelotrichaceae bacterium
CATCGTGCCATTTAAAGTAAGTAAGCCACAAAGAATAGACGCAAATACCGCTCCAATTACTCCACCACCAGATAATTTAACTCCATTATTAACAAAATCTAGCATATTACTAACAGTAGCTTGTACAACCTCAACACCATTATCAATAACCTTAAAATGATTAACATCAATAGTATCACTATTTAAATTTTTAATATAACCAACATGAGATAATATACATACTGCAACTATAATTATATATAGTCCAACTAATTTCGGCGTAAAGAAATCTGGTTTCTTTCTTTTAACAATCATATATATACCACATATACCTACAAGAATAAGTAACTCTGCCCACCAGACACCAACTAGGAATGAAGCAAAGCCCTTAATAATATCAGCAACTACCCCAAAAGGACAACAACCTATAATACATATTAAAAGTAATAGAATACCTTTAAGTTCAACTACATAATCTTTACTCTTCTTAACTTCTTTTCTTTTCTTCTTCTTTGCCATTTTACCACCATACTGTAATTATAACACAAAATAATCTAATTTTATACAATTTTCCTCCCTATAATATATATACAACAAAACTTTTAAATTCCCTTTTTTATTTTGAAAAAAGACATAATTAATACCTTATATCTTTTCAATTTCTTCAATACTTAATCCAGTTATTTCTTTTATGTCTTCTATAGGATAATTCTTTTCTTTCATATTCCTAACAATATCAATTTCTTTTTCTTTTGAACCTTGTTTAATCCCTTGACGGGTACCTTCTTCAATTCCTTCACGTTTACATCTAATCTTTATACTATTTTCCATCATCTGTCTGTCTTCTTCATCTGTCATCCATTGATAGAATTCTGAATCTTGATTAAGTTTTTCAACATCCTTCTTGATTTTCTTCATATACTCATCCTCATCCTTTAAGTTTTTAAGTTCAAATTCATTAAGGGAAAACATAATGATACTTTTATATTTCTCATAATACTTTTCCTTCTCAATCCCACTTAAATTGTACCATGTGTTTCTAAAATAATCAACGTTTATATCAATGGTTCTTACAAATGGTATTTTCCTAATTCCTTTGGTTATATTAGTATATTCAGATATTTCAAAACCATCTGCTTGATTACCAACAAAATTAATATTAAGTTGAATATGATCTTCTATATCAACATAATTAGTACCTTCTTTTACATCATGTACAGTTGATTGTATAAGATAGAAGAAGTTTCTAAACTCAGTTTCTTTATCATAAGTCAAATTAACCTCACAATTAATCTTCTTATCACCGATATCAACTAAAATATCTACTGTCTTATTTTTAATATATATTCTATCCTTCGGTATTTCTGTATTTAATATTTTAATCGTATCAATTATAAGATTATCATAAAAATTAGATAGAATATCTGTAAGAAATCTTTTAAGTAACGAATCATCTCTATAAAATACATTTTTGAAAACCGGATCATAATTTAAACCATAAAATTTTTTTTCATCTTTTGCCATAATTTCCCTCCCTATAATATATATACAACAAAAATCATCACATTTCCTTCTTTTTTCGCAAAAAAAATCAAGAAATTTTATCTTTCTTGACTAAACTCAATTTTATTTTTCTTCTTTATCTTTTATTTCAACAACTGTCTTTCCTTTATATGTTCCACACTTTGGACATACTCTATGTGGTCTTACAGCCTCACCACATTTTGGACAAGTTGCGACAACGTTTTCACTAATCTTATAGTGAGTTCTTCTTTTTCTACCTCTAGTATTACTTACTTTTCTAAATGGTACTGCCATTTATCTCACCTACCTTCTTTTATTAAGTCTTCTAGTTCAGCAAGTGGTGAACTAGTTGTCTCATCATCAGTCACAAGTCTCCAGCCATCTCCCTTGATTTCAAGGCCCTCTGCTTCTGGACTTACAACACGCATGGGAATTTCCATTAATATATTCTCCCATATTATTGGAAAAATATCAAGTAAATTTGTAAAAAAATCATCATTTTCGTTCAAAAATTCTATTAAAGAACCTTTTATTTCCGTTTTATAAGGATATTTTGTCGGTTTTAGTGTAATTGCGCATGGAATAACCATATCTCCTTCGACACTTAAATCTAACATTATTTGCTTTAAACTATTCTTATATATTTTTCCTTCAACATGGGTATCACATTCTAATAAGTCAGTTCCTTCTAATTCTTCTTTATTAAACTTGTAATCAATATTTACATCAATACTCTTATCTATATCATTATTAAGTCTTGTTAAATCAATATTCATCAAATCACCAAGGATATTATACTTGATTTTTATAGTAATTGCAATTACCTAAATTTTCTTATATAATATCTCCGAGGTGTATTATGGTTATAGGTATTATTTGTGAATATAATCCATTTCATAATGGACATATTTATCATTTAAATAAGATAAAAGAAAAATATCCTACTTCTACTATTGTCCTAGTTATGTCAGGCGAAATTACGGAGCGTGGAGATATTAGTATTATAAATAAGTGGGATAAAACTGAAATTGCCCTAAAATATGGTGTTGATTTAGTCATCGAACTTCCTTTTAAATATTCAAGTCAATCAGCAGACTTATTTGCTAAAGGAGCAATGGAAATACTAAATGAACTTAAGGTAGATAGAATAATATTTGGTAGTGAATGTAATAATAAAGAACTACTTATGAAAGTTGCAACTATCCAGTTAAGTGAAGAATATAATGCATTAATTAAAAAATACTTAGATAAATATAGTTATCCAGATGCTTTAGGTAAAGCATTAAAAGACTTATCTGGTATTAATATTAATAATCCTAATGATTTATTAGGAATTAGTTATATTAAAGAGATTATTAAGAATAACTATAATATTGATTTTGAAACCATTAAAAGAACTAATGACTATAATAGTAAAGAGTTAAATACAATATCTAGTGCGACCAGTATTAGAGAGGCTATTAAAAATAATATAGATATTACTCCTTATGTACCAATAGAAACATTAAAAGTAATTGATAAAAGACTAGACTTAGATAATTATTTTGATCTTATTAAATATAAAGTATTATCTACTGATGATTTATCTTATATATTAGGTATAGATGAAAAAATAGAACCTAGAATAAAAAAAAGTATTTTAGTATCTAATGATATAGATGAATTAATTAAGAATATTAAAACCAAAAAGTATTCTTATAATAGAATTAAAAGAATACTTATATATATACTTATAGATTATAAGAAAATAGAACATAATACCAATAACTATATTAGAATACTAGGATTTAATGAAAAAGGAAGAACTTATCTATCAAGTATAAAAGAAGATATAAAGTTTCCTATTATTACTAACTATTCTAATAGTAATAATTTAATAGATATTGATATTAGAATTAATAATATATTATCTATAAAAGCAAAGAAATATGATGAATTAAAACAAGTAATAAGAAAAATAGATATCAAGTGATATCTATTTTAATTTACTCTTATATACATTTATAACTGGTCTAACATAAGCTAAAGTATCATAAGATGCTTTATATGCATAATTATTATTATCATAATTAACTAAGATAAATGCATCATCTACCCAGTATTCTTTATTAACATATCCAATCCAATAAGGAGTATTAATACCTTCATAATAACTAGTATTAGTTTTATCAACAAAACCTAACTCTTTTAAATCATTTAAATTAATCAATCTTATCTTTGAACCATCAACTTCTTTTAAATCATCAGAAATATTATTTATATAATTATTAAGTATATTATTTATATTAGATTCATTATAATTAATCGCATCACTTATAGTATCTCTTTTAAGCAAAGTTACATAATCATTATCACTACTTAATACATACCAATAAGAATCGTTATAATATATCGCACTACCTACCTCATAATTATTACTAATTTTAGTAGCCTTCTCATATTTAATACACTTATTATTATCTAACTCATAAGAGGTAGGACATACATATCCATCAATCAAAGTAATACCGCCTAAATAAAATCTAAATTTATTTAAATCACTATTATCAACTTTACCATCAAAAGTAACATCTGCTACTTTATCAAATCCAACTCCATCATTAGTATTATTTAAATAATTAACTAATAATTGTTCATCTAAATTATCTATTACTCCATCATTATTAATATCACCTAATTTTTGTGCATTAATTTCTAGTTTACATCTATTACCACTAAGTTCATAACCTTCATTACAAATAAATTTATTTGTAACAGAGTTTCCCATAAGTGATAATAAATCACCATTCATAGTTATTCCTAGCATAATGACAAATAAGAATAATGATGCAACTACAGGTAATACTAACTTTTTAGTTTTAACTTTTACTTTTGTCTTAGGTTTAATATTTGGACTTTTTGATGGATTCATACATACCCTACTTTCTATCTATAAATAATATTATCATTATTTTTAGATTTTTGCAATACTACTATGTCCTTTCATAATTTTCTTTATACCATATGGATGCTTAAAAGCAATTGTTAATATACTTTTATCAATTCCAACTATAACTCCAAGGCCAAATTCACTATGTTTTACTTTCTCACCTAATGAATAATTAATACTATCATCTATTGTAATTCTAGATTTTTTACTATTTCCAGTAATCTTTATATCATCAAGATAATCATCACTAATTTCATTGATAAATCTACTTTTAGGATTATGATTATCAAGTCCATAAAGCATTCTTGTATTACAACTTGTTATATATAACTTCTTCTTAGCCCTAGTAACTGCCACATAACATAGTCTTCTTTCTTCTTCAAGTTCATCATTAGACTCTATAGATCTACTATGTGGAAATAAGTTCTCTTCCATACCTATTAAAAATACATAATCAAACTCTAAACCTTTAGCTGCATGGACAGTCATCATTGTAACTACATCTTTATTATCTTTAGCCTCTTCTATATCAGATACTAAACTTATTTCATTTAAGAAATCTTCTAAAGATATAATTCCATATCTAGATTCAAAATTCATAGTAATTGATTTAAATTCTTCTAAGTTTTCTAATCTAGCTATTGACTCAATACTATCTTCTTTCTCTAAAGTTGCTCTTATTCCCGTTTTATCAAGTATATCATCAACTAATTCTGTTAAAGACAAATCTTTACTATCTTTAATAAGTTCTAATATAAGTTTTTTAAACTCTAATTCTTTTCCCGAATCTATTGCTTCAAACATACTTATATTATTATTTATTGCCTTTAAACTTATCTTCTCAATAGTTTTTAAACCTATCTTTCTTTTAGGTACATTAATTATTCTAGTTAAACTAATATCATCATTAGTATTATATATTAATCTTAAATAACTAATTAAATCCTTGATTTCCCTTCTATTATAAAAGTAAAAACTTCCAACTATTTTATAAGGGATATTCTCCCCTAACATAACCTCTTCGATATTTCTTGATAAAGCATTAGTTCGATAAAGAATTGCGATAGAATCTTTAGGTACACCATTTGATATTAACTCACTTATTTTAGATACTATATAATTTGCTTCATCACGTTCATCCATACATCTTTTACAAGTTATTTTATCTCCATTATCATTAGATGTCCAAAGATTTTTATCTTTTCTATTTTTATTATTCGCAATAATATCATTAGCTGCTCCTAGTATAGTTTTAGTAGAACGATAGTTCTGTTCAAGCATTACTACTATTGCATTAGGATAATCTTTTTCAAAATTTAAAATATTACGATAGTTAGATCCTCTAAATCCATATATACTTTGATCTTGATCACCTACTACACATATATTTTTATACTTAGCACTTAACATCTTAGTTAGAATATATTGGACTTGATTAGTATCTTGATACTCATCTATTAGTATATATTTATATTTTTCTTGATATATTTTTAATACTTCAGGATGACTTTGAAATACTCTAATTGGTAATAATAATAAGTCATCAAAATCAACAGAATTATTAGAAAGCAATCTTGCTTGATACTTACGATATATAGATACAACGACACTGTCAATCTCATTACAAGTAAACTTATCTAATTCATCTGGACTCATTAATTCATTCTTCGCACTACTAATTTTATTTCTAATTGTTTTAGGACTATAATGTTTAGAATCAAATCCTGAATCTTTTACAAGTTTCTTAATAAGTGATAATACATCATCACTATCTATAATAGTAAAGTTTTTACTTAAACCAACATATTCATAATACTTTTTTAATATAGTAAGACCAAAGGAATGAAATGTTGATATCTGCATATATCGCGCTTTGTCACCTATTAAATTAGTAATACGTTCTTTCATTTCTGTTGCAGCTTTATTAGTAAAAGTGATTGCCAGAATATTATATGGATCAATACCTTTTTCTATTAAATAGGCAATACGAGTAGTTAATACTTTTGTTTTTCCAGAACCCGCTCCTGCCATAACAAGCATCGGACCATCTATATGTTTAACCGCACTAATCTGTTCTTTATTTAAACCATCTAACATAAATACCACCAACATAATAATATCAAAAAAGATATACTATTTACAAGTATATCCTGATTCGCGCATCTCTTTTTTCATCTGACTTTTAGAAGAATTCTTAAGACTAGTTCCATACCAAGATTCTAACTCTTTCTTAGTAAAATTCATATTAATATCAAAGCCATCTTCATTTTCTACAAAAGAAACATTAAAACCTAACCCTTGATATTGGTTCTTAAGTTCTTCTAAGTATGAATCCTTCTTATCCAAATGGTCACTATCAAAGGTAAGACTCTGAGTAAAATTTGCCGTTGATAAACTATTACCTTTAAATCTCATAACCATTGATTCATCTAATATAAACTGTTCATTAGAATAATCTTGAAGTCCACATACTAACTTATCTTCTTTAAAAAACATAAAATAACTTAAAATTGCTACCGCACCTACTATTAATAGAGTTATAATAAGCAAAATAATAAACAATCCTTTCTTCTTTTTCTTCTTCTTAGGTTTACCACTTTTATCAATATTAGCATTCTCGTTATTAGCCACAACTGTATCTTTTGTATCAGCATTAATACTAGTGTTATTATCAAAATTAGTTATTAACTCTTCAACATCATCATTAGAATTATTAGTATTAAATCCTATATTAGTTGTATCAACATCAAACCCACTAGAATTTTCTATATCACTTATTGAAGTAGTAGGAATCTCAACTACTTGATTATTATCCATAGTATCATTTAAGTTATAATCTTGAGCATTATCATTTGCTTGTTGATTATTTCCTTGTTCATTCATTGGAGCCACAGATGATAATTCATTATTATTAACAATATTATTTGCCTGAGGAGTGTTTATTTCGTTAACCATATTGTTTTGACTAGATATATCCTGAGGTACCCCTACATTTCTTTGCACATCCATAGAATTTACGGATGATACAACATTATTATTAGCAACACTATTTACTAATGGAATATTAATTTCTGGTTGTAATTGATTAACTACATTATTCTCGTTAGGCAATTCTTGAGGTGTTACCACATTACTCTGTACGTTTATAGGGTTAATTGATGATACTTCATTATGGCTAGGAACATCTTGAAATACCCCTACATTACTTTGTTCATTCATAGGATTAATAGATGGTATTGCAATCTCTTTTTGTAAATTAATCTGATTTACAGTTGACACATCCTGTACATTATTATTAATACTTCCACCAAAAATATTTAAAGGATCACTATTAGTATTTTGATTAATCTCACCAACACTATTTAAATTATTATTTACTGGATTATTAATTGTTGGTATACTTGTTCTATTAGATATATCACTATTACCAGAAAACATACTAAATGGTGATTCCATATTATTTCTAGGTGTTTGATTAGAAACTGTATTAGGATTATTATTAGCAACTGGTATATTAGGTATAACTTGATTATCACCCTTAAATTGTTCATTATTTACACTAGCAGTATTTACAACTGGATTATTAGTAATATTCATCTGTGGCATCACAGGAGTATTATTAATAGAATTTTGATTAGAAACATTACCATTATTAACACTTTCAAACTGATCCATTAAATCAAATACAGAAGTATTATTATCTACAGTAGGAGTTTCATAACTATTATTAAAATTAGTAAAATTACTAATAGGAGGTAATCCATACTTATCATGTACATTATTTGTATCCATATTTGTTCCTAATGGTACAGTACCCATTGGTGGAAGTGAATTATTAACTCCAGTATTATCAATCCCTATATTATTCTTTTCTTCATTCATACGATCATTCCTTTACGATATAAGTATATCAATCATTCTAAGAAAAGTCAATTATGTAAACCAGCTAAAAAAAGATTCTAGATAAACTCTAAAATCTATAAATTATTATTTTTATTCTTCTTATTATTACTTAATTTAATTGTTATTCCAATAACTGCGCCTACTATCGCTCCAACAATAGTTCCAATTAAAATAGAATTAAGAGAACTATCACTTTTTTCCTTATTAGGATTAGGTGAAATAACCATATTATCATCATTATTATTTTCATCATTATTATCAACAGTATTTACGTCATACTTAGTAGAAGATACAATACCATCTATCTCATTAATCTCGCTATCAGTAAATTCACTACTATTCTTCTGTACTTTAAACTGATATAAATAATTATTAACAATAGTAATATAATCAATAACATATATATTTAAACTACTATCTAAATAAGACATCTTTAAGTATTTAACACCATTTGCATTATAAATAGCCTCTTTAGCATTATACACTTCATACTGACTTCTTAATTCACTAGTTTCCTTCATAATATCACTATCAGTTAAACTACTCATATTATCTACATCACTAGTCTCTTTTTTATATATAAGAAATATCTCCTTACTAAAATCCTTAGTAAAAGCATCCATATAATAACTATTAACAGTCCATTTAGAATAAGTGTTGGTAATATCAGTATCACTAAATCCATAATTAGCAAGTACTTCTTTATAGTTATCACGAGTAACAATAGCCCAATCATCACCAAAAGTAATACTATTAATATCAGTATTACTAATACCTACAGTCTCACCTTTAACAATAAAAGGAATAAATAAAAATAATAATAAAATAAATCTAAATTTCTTCATACCCACTCTCCTATCTATAAACATGATACCATAAATATACTTATTTGAAAAGAAAAAATTACAGTAATAATTATACTAGTCTTCACCTTAGTTACCAAAGAATATAATTACCTGTAATTACTTTTTCTTGTATTATTTATACCATACAAGAGGAATAATACTTGTTTCCTTAATCTTTTCATCATTAACCTTAGTATAACAATACATAGTTTTTAAGGAATCTGGGCGAACGACGTTATTATAGTTATTCCAGACCTTATTAGCATTCACATTACCATTATTGTTAATATTCCAGACACGACGAGCCTTGCAGTAATATCCCTAACAGTATTATACTAATTATTTGTTAATTATTCAATTAGTAGTTGAATTTTTCCATACTCATCTATTATTACATAATCACCGATATCATATTTATCTTTAAAATATCTATTTAAAGTATTATCAACAAGATTATATGTATCACCATATCTTAAATGTCCTATGTAACTATACTTAACTTGATTAACTATATCTAAACTAACTTTATTATCAAAATACAACTTATATAAATTCTTCATTTTTCTTTTAAATCTTCTTTTTGTTTGATTTTTAACTCTAACACACAACTTACCATTTCTTCTTACAAATCTAAATCCTAGAAAATCAAATCCATCATCTATACTATATATTCTTGTCTTGCTATTTAATTCTAATTCATAAGTGTTCATGAGTTTCTCTATTTCTTTTAAACAATACTTTAGATACTCCTTACTATTAGAAACTAATATACCATCATCCATATATCTAATATAAATACCAGGTTTTAATACTCTCTTAATATAATTATCAATTTTATATAAGAATATTATTGCAAAAACTTGTGAACTTACACAACCTAGTGATAAAGAGTAACCATGCTTACATAGTGGTATATCATTGATCTCTCTAATTAATTTATCTTTATTTTTATTATTACTTAATTTAATCTTCTTTATCTCTTTTTTCTTTATCTCATTAATTTTCTCATTAATATAACTCTCATTAGTGGAATCAATAATACTATCTATTATATTAATTGCATCATTATCTTTGATATTATCTCTTATTATTCTTTTTAATATATCATGACTAATATTAAAGAAGTATTTCTTTATATCAAACTTTAAGATATATAAATCTTCATTAATATGTAAATTTAAATAACTCTTTAACTTATTAATGCCATAATGAGTACCTTTACCTACTCTAGTTGCAATATTATTATCTATTAATAATCTATCAAACACATATTCTAATATATAAACACTTACTAAATGATTAATAATCTTATCAGCAATAGACTGCGACATAATAAGTCTAACCTTTGGTTCTTTTATTAAGAATATATTATACTTACCAGGCTTATATAACTTATTATCTAATATATACTTTATTCTAGCTATATTAGATGCATAGTATTCATCAAACCTCTCTATAGCTACTTTATTCTTAGTATTTAATCTAACCTTCTTATCATATATATACTTAATATTCTTAATATCAGTTATTCTATGATATAGATTGCCTCTTCTTCTCATTTATAATCCAACTATTCACCATTTTATTAATTTCAAGCAGGTAATTACCTATATTAATAAACTTCTTATAACTAATTAATTTATTATCAACACTTAATTTAGTATAAAACTCAATCATCTTTATTTCTACTACAATCTTCTTCATAATATTAATATCTTTACTAATACTTGCTTCATAAGATAATCTAAGTAACGAATAAAATGAATTAATAATATTATTCTTTAAAAGTATATATTCATGAGGATAATTATCGATAAACTTAAACACATATTCTATAGTCTTTTTAATCTTAATAGATATTATAAACTTATCTTGCATATTATCCCTTCAATATTAGTTAATATATTATTAATATTAGAATTGAATATATTATCATTTAAATACCTAGTAATATCATCAATTCTATTAATAACAGAAATATAATTATAATCAGTTATATAATCATTATAATGATTATGACTAAACCTATTTACATTAATACCTTCTTTATCATAGATAATATAATTAATCTCATACTTAGTTAAGATAGATGTTACTTTAACTAAACTAGCTACAGGAAAATCACATCTAATATACTTATTCCATCTTTTAATCTTATAACCCAATAACTTATTAATAATAATACAATCATCGCATAAACATTCATAAAATCCACCTGATTTAATCAACATAATTGACTTAGGATATCTTTCTTTTAAATCTTTATATACTTCAAACATAATAAACTCCCTTCCAAACAAAAATAGAAACATAGTTCCTATTTTTAAACTAGTAATACTAGTAATCGCTTTAATTAGATATAATTATCATAGCCTTTTCAAGGCATGATAATTTTGGCTTTTCCCCTGCTTTACTTCGTAAACCATGGTCTTTCCTTTAGTTCTTACATCTTTTATAGTTTTCTCTAATTTCTAATTTTATCCTCTAATTTAGTTCTAATTAGAGTGCAGACTTAGAGAATGTTACAACTGGGCGAACGACGCCATTCCAGTAATTCCAAACCTCATGAGCAAACACATAACCATCATAGTTAATATCCCAGACACGACGAGCCTCATCTTGATATGGACTCATTGTCCAATAATAGTAATTACTATTGTAAACCCAACTTGGTGTATTTTCGTTATTAAGATTTATATATGTTGCATCTTTAGCAGCAGGTTCATATCCTAAAGAAGTTGTTAATTCTTCATATGTTAAAAGTCTTGCTTTATATCCAAATTTGTCGGTTGCTAAATCAGACTGAGTTAATTTATCATTAGCCCATGCATCTACGGCAAATTTAATATCAGAGTCATCATAATCACTTGTACATCCAGTCTCAGCACCTGATTTACACGTATCACTACTATAGTAAGTCATTCCACCATAACCATTAGAATTATACGCAACACCTTGTGATGAAGTTGTATATCTATTAATATGTCCTGCACCATAAGTTGTTACTTCATCTACTGTAAGTGGAGTTTCTTTAAGTGCAGTTACTGATGCCTCTTTTGCACCACTTGCACTTACTACATAGAATTTCATTCCTTTGTATGTAATTTCATCTCCTACGTTATATACTTTATACGATGGAGACTTATCAGTTCCATATACATATCCTTCTACAGTTCTATTTTTTACTGTACACCCAGCAAGATATACTGATGAATCTGGATTAATTTGTGTAGTTTCACAAGATACTGTATCTCCTGAATATTCAATTGTTAATTGAGATACTTCTGTTGGAAATTTACCTGTATCAAGTAAATACCCAGCAATTGCAAGTTCAATACTTCTTCCATACGCATCAACACTTCTCTTATCAGCTGCAATTCTAGCCTTTCTAATAATGTTCATAACTAAAGGTGTTACTATTAAAGCGATTATTGCCATAATTACGAGTACAGCAATTAACTCGATTAGAGTAAATCCTCTAACTTTTCTTTCTTTTACCTTTTCAATTTTCATATTTTTATCATCCTTTCTATAAGTACTATTTATAGTATGGTAAAATCACTATAGATAATACGTTCGTTAGTCTCCTAACATAAATCAATTGTATCATATTTTTTATGATATGTACACTAGTAGAGTACGACTTTTTATTTTATCTTACCTCCTTACCTTCTAATACCATTATACAAAAAAAACAATATTTTTTTGCAAAAAAGGTGCAAATATATTGAATTTTTTACATTTATTTTACACTACATTCTTTAGAACTAATCGCAATCGCATATCTATATATATTAGTAATACCTGAATCCTTTAACTCTTCTTCATATTTCTTACTATTAATCTGTTCTAATGCTTTAAGTGCAATAGGATCTAACTCTTTATCGCCTACTTTAAGTTCAATTATCATACCTACACTATTGTCAGCAGCCTTTATCATTAAATCAAACCTGCCTAAGCCTGATTCTCTATTTGAACGTACTATAAATCTTTTATTATTTAAAAACATAGAGAATAATCCAAGTAAATATCCATGATAGAATGACTCTGAAGAATCCATATATGAAATACTAGGCAATATTCTATTTAATGTTAATTGTATTAATTCTTTATCATTATTTAATATACCTAAACATAATGATTCTACTAATCTAGATTGTATCTTATAATCAGTACTTAATATTTCACTTATTATATTTCTAATTAATCCTCTTGATTCTGCATTTGGTAATTTTGCATACATCTTATTCTCTCCAAAAGGATTAACTTCTATTCTATCTATTGTTAAATATCCTGAAATAAATAATAGATTAAGAATATTATCTAGCGAGTTTAAATCATTATAATCTAAATATGTAACTTTCTCGTCATAGATAAAATCTACTGATTCTCCTAATAATAATTTTTCAAATATAACCTTTATATCTTCACTACAATTTTTAATACAGTTTATAATTAAACTATTACCAGAAGTGTTTACCCAATAGAGTTTTAATTCTTTATTAAAGCAATAATTAAGTATACTCCATGGATTATATATTTCTGTTCCGTTAAAATTATATCCATCATACATATTCTTAACATCATCATTTAATTCTAAATTATAATAATCTAATAGTTCCTTAGTTTCCTCATTTGTAAAGCCAAATGCTTCATTATAAAGACTATCTACAATACCATAAACCATAACATTATTTAAATCACTAAATAATGATTCTTTACTTACTCTAAGTACCCCTGTCATTATCGCAAATTCAACATATTCATTTCCTTTTAAGGAAGAAGAAAAAACTTCTCTTATAAATGATACTATATCTTCATAAAACCCTAACAAATATCCCTGCTGGATTGGCACATCATATTCATCAATTAATATAATAGTTTTTTTACCATAATACTTATATAACATTTCAGTTAGTGTATAAACTGACTTTTGATAATCTCCCTTAGTTGCATCTTTGCACAAAAAACTATTAAATAATTTCTTATCATTATCACTTAATGTTTCCATCAAATATTCTTTTCTTGAATATAATTCTCTAATCATTATTTTAAATGCATCATACATATCTTCATAATTATCTTGTTTTAAATTCTTAAAATCTAGTTTAATAATTGGAGTAGAAGACATTCGATTATAATACTCACTCTTAGATATCTTTAAACCTTCAAATAAGTTCTTATTAATATCTTTATATTCAATATTAAAGAAATAATCTATCATTGATATAAATAAACTTTTTCCGAATCTTCTTGGACGTGAAAACAACGATACATAAGAATCAGTCCTTAATATTTCTTCAATGATATCAGTCTTATCTACATAATATAAGTTCCTTTCAATAACATCTTTAAAATTATCTCTACCTATTGGTAAATTTTTTAACATAGAACCAACTCCTTTGTATGAATATATTTTATCACGTATTTGTATTAAATACTATGATTTTTTTCAAAAAAAGTAAGAGCATTCTTACTTTTGAAATTGTGAATTATAAAGGTCGGCATAGAAGCCCTTTTTATCCATAAGTTGTTTATGATTCCCTTGTTCTATGATATTTCCATCTTTTAATACAAGTATTAAATCGGCATTTTTTATTGTTGATAGTCTGTGGGCTATGATAAATGAAGTTCTACCTTTCATAAGGTTATCCATAGCCTTCTGTACTAATTCTTCTGTTCTTGTATCTACGCTTGATGTTGCTTCATCTAGTATTAAGAATGGTGCATCTTTTATCATACCTCTAGCTATTGTTAATAATTGTTTTTCCCCTTGAGATAGTGAATCATTATCTTTAATTACTGTGTTATAACCTTCGGGAAGTGTTTTAATATAATGATCAAGTCCTACTACCTTACAAGCATTTTTAACATCTTCTAAGGCTACATTAGGTTTATTATAAACTATATTTTCTTTAATAGTTCCTTCAAATACCCAGGTATCTTGCAGAACCATAATGAATAAATCATGAATATTTTCTCTAGTTAAATTTTTAGTAGATATTCCATCTATTTTAATATCTCCATCTTTAATATCATAAAACTTCATAAGTAAATTAACCATAGTAGTCTTACCTGCTCCAGTAGGACCTACTAAAGCTATTTTACTACCTGCTTTAATATCAGCATTAAAATCATTAATAATTATTTTCTCATCATACCCAAATTTAACATGATTAAATGTTATATCTCCTTTTACTTTTGTAGGATCTAATTTCTTAGATAGATTATCTTCATTAGTCATTTCTACTTCTTGTAAGAATTCAAATACTCTTTCAGATGCAGCTGCACACGTCTGTAAGTTAGTCATTGCTTGCGCAATTTGTGATAAAGGTTGGGAAAATAATCTTACATAAATCATAAATGCAACTATTACTCCAAAGGTAATATGACCATTCATAGTAAGTAAGGCTCCAACTACGCATACTGCAACATAGCCAAAGTTTCCAATGAATAACATCATAGGTTGCATTAATCCTGATAAGAATTGACTTTTTCTTGCTGATTCAAATAATTTATCATTTATCTCATCAAATTTTTTATTTGACTCTTCTACTCCATTATATACTTTAACTACATTATGTCCAGAATATATTTCTTCAATATGTCCTTCTATACTACCAAGGGACTCTTGTTGCATCTTAAAGTACTTCTGTGATTTAGATAGTATCACTGACATAAATATAAAACCAAATACTGTTGATAGTATTGCAGTTAAGGCAAGTACCCAGTTTGTTATAAACATCATTAGAATACATCCTAGGAAAAGTGTTAGGGCACTAACTAGAGTTGCGATGCTCTGATTCATAGTCATACCAATTGAATCTACATCATTAGTAACTCTTGATAATATATCTCCATAACTATGAGAATCAAAATATTTAAGTGGTAATCTATTTATTTTAGTTGATATTTCTTTTCTTAGATTTCTTGAAAACTTATTAGAAATAGTTGCCATTATAAAACTTTGAAAGAAGTTAAATATCGCACTTAAGGCAAATATAATACCTAAAAATATGGCTATAGATGTTATCTTATTCATATCGATAGAACCACGAAGTCCTAAGCCAATAGTATCTGTCATATCGCTAATTTTATTTGGCCCAATAATAGTTAGTATAGATGATAATAAAGCAAGTATTAAAGCAACTATTATTCCTTTTTTAAAATCTTGTAGTTTAGTAAATAGTTTTTTCATAGATTCACTAAAATTCTTTGGCTTTTCTGCAACCATTGTGTGAGGCCCATGGCCATTAGATGTTTTTTTTCTATCTTCCATTATAGTTCCTCCTCACTTAATTGCGATAAAGCAATCTCTTTGTATACACTACAATTTTTAAGTAATTCTTTATGAGTACCAATACCTACCACTTTACCTTCATCTAGTACTACTATTTTATCTGCATATATAACAGTACCTATTCTTTGCGCAACTATTAAAGTAGTTGCATCTTTAGTATGTTTCTTTAACTCTTTACGTAAAGTAGCATCTGTCTTATAATCTAAGGCACTAAACGAATCATCAAAGATATATATTTCCGGTTTTCTAGCAATAGCTCTAGCAATCGCAAGCCTTTGTTTTTGTCCACCAGATATATTAGTTCCACCTTGAGCAATACTACTATCATATTTATTATCCATCTGTGTTACAAATTCTTCTGCTTGCGCAATATTAACGGCTTCTTTTATTTCTTTATTAGTTATTTTTTTCATGCTTTTACCATAAGAAACATTACTATTTACTGTTCCTGTAAACATTACTGCTTTTTGTGGTACATAACCTATTTTATTATATAAGTTTTCTAATTTATAATCTTTTACATTAATCCCATCTACTAATACTTCACCGCTAGTTGCATCATAAAATCTTGGTATTAAGTTAATTAGAGTTGATTTACCAGAGCCAGTAGAACCAATGAAAGCAACAGTTTCACCTTTATTAGCAGTAAATGTAACATCTTTTAACATATAACTTTCTGCATCAGGATACTTAAATGATACATTTTTAAACTCTACTGTTCCTATCATACCTTTTTTACCAGCAGTCTTAGTTCCATCATTAATAGATGATTTACTTTTTAATACTTCTAGTATTCTTTTTGCCGATACTGCACTTCTAGGATATAGAACAAATATTACAACTAATAACATGAAAGCAACAATTACTTGCATAGCATATGAAGTAAATACTACCATGTTACTAAAGATATTTATTTTATCCATAAAATTCGCACCATTAATTAAGTATGCTCCTATTATATAGATAGCAAGAGTAAGTCCATTACTACAAAGCGATAATACAGGCATCATTAAACTCATCATGCGCTGTGTGAACATATGAGTATTAGTTAACTCTTCATTCGCATTCTTAAACTTATGTTCTTGATACTCCTCCGCATTGTAAGCTCTAACTACTCTAATACCTTTTAAATTTTCTCTTGTTACTCTATTTAAATTATCAGTAAGTGTTTGGATTTTCTTAAACCTAGGTAATACTATTTTTATTATTATAGATATTAATAATAGAATTATTAAAACCGTAATTATCGTTGCTAGACTCCACTCAAAACCTTTACCTGCAATCTTTATAATTGCCCATGTAGCCATAATAGGTGCTTTTACAATTATTTGTAATCCTATAGCTATTATCATTTGTACTTGAGTAACATCATTAGTAGTACGAGTAATTAAACTACTAGTTGAAAACTTCTTAATTTCTTCCATACCAAAAGATTCTACTTTAGTAAATATATCACGTCTTAAGTTCTTACCAAAAGATGCAGCTACATAAGAAGCAAAATACCCTGTAATAAAAGCAGATATTAAACTACCAAATGCACACGCCATCATCTTCGCACCTTCAATAAGTACATCACTCATTTTACTACCTTCTGTTTGAACAAGTCTAGTAATACTAGTCATATAATCAGGTAGTTTTAAATCAAGCCATACTTGTACAGTAATAAATATAACACATATAAACACAAATATAACTTGTTTTCTATTCATCTTCTTAAGTAAACTAAACAACATAATCAACTCCTTTATCGATATAAATTTTAGCAGAACCATTAGTTATTGTCAACCAAGTATATTATATGTAAAAAGCCTAACTTGTTTCCAAAAGAAAAACTAGTTAGTACTAGTTTCAAGCATTCAATTAATTATATTTGTTAATTAAGTTTAGTTATATCTGCAGATTTGTTTAATTCTAAGACAGGACGAACAAAATTATATCCGGATATATAGTCCTCCATAATTATACCACTATCAGTAGAAACTCTTACACTCCACAAATGAGAAGAATTATCCCCAAATTGACTCATTGTCCAATAATCATTTTCACAATTATATATCCAATTTGGCGTTGTTCCATTTGTTGACGGATTTATAGTTCCAATTCGATTTTCATAACCCAAATTTGTTACCAATTCATCATGAGTAATCAACCTTGCAGTTGCACTATCACCTGATCTAACGGCATTAGTTTTCCAAGTATCTACCAATTGTTTTATTGTTGATTGTTCATAAGCAGTTGAATTTCCATATTGAGTATACCCAAAATTATCATCTTCAGATATTCCCATTTCTTTGAATGTTAATAAATTTTCTTTTAATAGTTTTACTGTATCCTTTGTAGTATCACTATCTTCTATTACATAATATGTAACACCATTATATGATACTTTATCACCTATAGAATACGCAGTGTATGATGGTGCTTCATATTTTCCATATGAATAATCTACTGTTCTACCTGCAACTGTACAGCCAGTTAAATATACTGATGAATCACTATTTAATTGTGTAGTTGAACATACAACTTCATTTCCACTATACTCAATAGCTAGTTGATCAACTGAAGTTGGGAATGTACCTGTATCTAGTAGATATCCAGCAATTGCTAGTTCAATGCTTCTTCCATATGCATCAATGCTTCTCTTATCTGCAGAAATTCTAGCTTTTCTAATTATGTTCATAACTAATGGAGTTACAATAAGTGCAAGCATAGCCATAATTACTAATACTGCTATTAATTCGAGTAATGTGAATCCTTTCTTTCTTAACTTTGCCATATATATAATCTCTCCTATCTAATAAGGTATATCTCTTACATTACTTTATGACTGTATTATACTATATATATATAGCAAGACCTTTTTTAAAAAAATTAATAAAATATGTAAAGTTTTGCAAGTGTATTTGCAAAACTTTCTATTTTGACATTTTTTGCAAACACAAAGTATTATTGTTCTTAAGCAAAATAAAAAGAGTACTATACTCTCTATATTTCATCTAAAGAATCTATTTTTAAGAAATCCTTTAATTTGATATGTGTTACTGTAGATGTTGAATAATCTATTTCATCATTAGTTATTAATATCTTTTTATAAGTATTATCTAATTTAGAAAATGGTCTAAATTCTCTATTGTATGCTTTATCGTCTTCTACACTATATGCAACTTGTATATAGTAATTTTTCCCATCTTTATTTGCAATAAAATCTATTTCATTATTATTTATATAATATACGTTTAAATTATACCCTCTATAAATTAATTCATTATATACTATATTTTCTAAATTATGAGTAAGATCATAACGATTATCCATACATCTTAATGAATTAAAAGCAACATCTGCATTATATATTTTAAAATAATACTTTAATTCTGATTTAGTCTTTGTAGAATATGGTTTAATTTTTTCTATTATATATGCATCTTCTAAGTAACTTAAATATTTTATAATTGTATTAATTGAACAAGCCTCAAAATTATTATTTATATATTCAGTTATAGATTTTGATGATATAATTCTACTATTAGATCTTAATACAAAATTAACAATACTTTTAAACAATTCAGGCTTTCTTATATTATATCTATTTATTAAATCATTAATAACTATAGTATCTTCTAAATCGCTTAAATAACTATTTCTTGCCTCTTCTGTATTAAATTCAAATCTTTTAGGAAATCCTCCCCAAATAAGATAATCAATTATAGAACATTCACGATTTAATTCATTACAGTATTCTAAAATTTCTTTATAAATAAATGGTCTAATTCTAAAAGATACATATCTACCACTTAGTTCTTTAGTAAACTCCTTAGATAATAATTTAGAATTTGAACCAGTAATAAATACTGATATGTCTTTTAATCTAAGTGTTTTACATGCTAAAGCCCAATTAGTTACTTCCTGTACTTCATCTAAAAATATGTAACACTTACCATCTTTTTTATTACTTTCTACGTAATCTATTAATTTATCAGCATCATTTATATTATTAATAGTTTTCTTATCCTCAAAATTAAGATAAATTACATTCTTACTCTTCTTTTTAATTTCAGTAATGACTTGATTTAATATAACAGATTTACCACATCTTCTTATACCAGTAATTATTTTAATTAAATCTGAATCATAAAACTCTCTAATTTTTTTTATATAATGTTCTCTTGTAATCATAATATCATTCCTCTCAATATAATTATACTGAAAGATTTTTCTTTTGTCAATAAAATCTTTCAGTATACTGAAAGATTTTTGGTTTAGTTATATATTTAAAATCTCACAATAAATAAAATAATTAACAAACAATATAATTAATTTAGTGGATGAGCCTTTAATCACAAAAAAATAGCAATCGCTATTTATTTTACTAATTCATATGTATCACGTGATATCATTACTTCTTCATCTGTTGGAACTACAAAGCATTCTACTTTTGAATCACTAGATGATATTTTTACAAACTTACCACGAGAATTATTTGCATCCTCATCTACTTTTACCCCAAGTGATGAAAGTGATTCCATAATCTCTTTTCTAGTACTTGGTGAATTTTCTCCAATACCTGCAGTAAAGCATATTGCATCCGCACCATTTAATAATACATAGTATTTTGCAATATAGTTTACTACACTTCTTACAAACATCTTTTGAGCAAGTATACATTTTTCATTACCTTCTTTTATACCATCTTCAATATCTCTTGAATCTGATATACCACCAGTAATACCTTTAAATCCACTTTCTTTATTAATTAATTTATCTATATCATCTGCACTATATCCTAGCTTTTTTATTAAATATGGAATAATAGATGCATCCATATCTCCAGTACGTGTTCCCATAATAACACCAGCATTTGGAGTAAATCCCATAGATGTATCAACTACTTTACCATCACTTACTGCAGTTATACTACATCCACTACCTATATGACATACTATTAGTTTTTTATTCTCACCATAGTATTTTTCCATAGTCTTAGTAATATATTTATGACTTGTTCCATGCGCACCATATTTTCTAACACCATATTTTTCATATAATTCATATGGTAAGGCATATAGATATGTTTCACGAGCCATAGTTTGATGAAATGCAGTATCAAATACTACTACATGTTTAGCATTACTTACAATAGACATAAATGCATTAATACCTACTAGTGCAGCTGGATTATGAAGTGGAGCAAGGCTTGATAATTCATCTATTGTTTTAATTACTTCATCAGTAACTAGTACACTCTTATCGAATTTATCCGCACCTTGTACTACTCTATGTCCAATTCCTTTAATCTCATCTAAACTTTCTACTATGTTATTATCTAATAATTCTTGTACTAAAATCTTAACTGCTTCAGCATGATTTTTAAGTTCAGCTTCCTTCTTAGTCTTTTCTCCATTTAACTTATAACTATAGAAACTATTTTCAATTCCTATACGTTCAAAATTACCTGAAATTAATACTTTTTCTTCTGGCATTTCATACATTTGAAACTTTAATGATGAACTACCACAATTAACTGCTAATATTTTCATTTTCATTCCTCCTATATTTCATATTCTATTAATCTTAAATTAGGTATCTCTAACCTGCTCATATCTCCATCTTCTGGTAATTGATGTAAGCAGTAGTGAATCGCACGAAGTATCGCGCTATGGGCAACTACTAGGACATTTTTATCTTTATATTTAACTTTAATATCTTCTAAAAATTCAGATACACGTGCAAGTAAATCTTGAACTTTTTCAATACCATTATCATCTGTGTTTAAAAAGAAATTCCAACACTTTACTGTATCTACTTCTTCAATATGAGCTCCTTCGCACATTCCCCAATCACGTTCGATTAATCTATCATCTGTATTGATTGGTAATCTTCCTTCAGTTATGATATGTGCAGTATCATATGCCCTTTTTAAAGGAGATGATATAACTACATCAATATCAATATCTTTAACAATACTTGCAAGTTTTTCTGCTTCTTCAATACCATTATTAGACAGGTCACATTCAGTTTGTCCTTGTATTAAGCCTAATTCATTTTTTAAAGTCGCACCATGACGAGTTACATATAAAACCATTAAATCACCTTTTTATATCTTTTTAAACACTCTTTTTAATATGTTATATCTGTAATTAATTATCTTTTTGTAAAACTCTCTTCTTTCTTTACTCATACCATCTATACTATCTATAAAATCATTAATCTTATCGATATCAATATTAGGAAACACCCTTTTTAAAGCTTTATTAATATTTTCATCACTAGTAGATTCAATATAACTCATATAATTTATTTTTTTATCATCTATTTTTAATACTGAATAACAATTGATAGCGAGATTCTTAATATCGCTTTCTGTTAATTTTTCTATCTCTTCATCTGTTAACATAGGATTTAAACATGAACCACAATCATAAATAGGAGAAAACTTAATATCACCATCATTACTTGCAATAAATCCCCAGTTACCATTATGTCTATCAGTATTACCTATTAATGCATCAATAATAAACATATCAAAGAATCTATTCTTAGTATCAATACTATCAATCATATCAGATTCATCCATTACCTTCAGAATATCAGATAAATTAGTTCCAGTCTTCTTTTCTGTACTAGTTGAAAGAGCAATAAACCCAAACTCTATAAGTTTATCGCTATTTTTAGTAAAATCTTCGCACGCACAAACTAGTTTTTCTTTACCATTTTTTTTATATAACCCTAATATTGTTTTTTGTGTTTCAAAGCCACACATTTCAAAAATATGACTACCAACATATTCTGAAAAAGCATTATTAATATAAGAAATACTTCTATTCTTTTCTCTAATCGGATCAGGAAATTTAACTAAATAATTCTTATTATCGTATATTAATCTTTTTTTTACTTCTGAACCAGAATAAATATTTAATAATTCCTTACAATTAGTAAAATCAATCATTTTCTCTCCTTCATTGTTGGGAATAAGATTACATCACGAATAGAATCAGATTCAGTAAACAACATACACAATCTATCTATTCCATAACCAATTCCACCAGCAGGCGGCATACCATATTCTAAAGCTTCAATGAAATCATAATCAATATCATTAGCCTCATCATTACCTAAATTTCTTTCTTTTAATTGGTCTTCAAATCTTTCTAATTGATCAATTGGATCATTTAATTCTGTATATGCATTTGCAAATTCTTTACCACCAATAAATAGTTCAAATCTATCTACAAATCTTGGATCTTGTTTATTTTTCTTAGTAAGTGGTGAAATTTCTACTGGATGTCCATATAAGAATGTTGGTTCAATTAGTGTTTCTTCAACATATTTTTCAAAGAAAGCATTAATAATATGACCTACACTAAAGTGATCTTCAACCTCAATGTTATGTTTACTTGCAAGTTCTTTTGCTTCATCTAAAGTCATTTCTGCTTTAAAGTCTATTCCCGTTTTTTCTTTTATAGCCTCTACCATACTAACTCTTTTAAATGGTTTACCTAAATCTATTTCATTACCACACCAATTATAAATAGTTTTTCCTACTACATTTTCAGCAATACTTTTATACATACCTTCAGTAAGATCCATCATACCTTCCAAATCTGAGTATGCAAGGTATGCTTCCATTAATGTAAATTCTGGATTATGTTTTGGGTCCATACCTTCATTTCTAAATACACGACCTATTTCATATACTGCTTCCATTCCTCCAACAAGTAATCTTTTTAACGGAAGTTCTAAAGCAATACGAAGATACATATCAAGGTCTTGTGTATTATGATGAGTAACAAATGGACGAGCAGATGCACCTGTAAGTAAAGTAGTTAATACTGGAGTTTCAACCTCTGTAAATCCTTTTCCATCCATATAATTTTGAATACATCTAATAATCTTAGGGCGCATAAATGCAACCTTCTTAGATTCTTCATTCATAATAAGATCCACATAACGTCTTCTATATCTTTCTTCTATATCAGTTAGTCCATGGAATTTCTCTGGAAGTGGTCTTAATGCTTTAACTAAATGAGTATATTTTAAACATTTAATAGTAACCTCACCAGTTCTAGTTTTCATAATTTTACCATAAACTCCAACTATATCTCCTAAGTCTGCTGTCTTAAATAGATTATAAGCTTCTTCTCCAATATCATTTATAGAAATATATACTTGCATTTTACCTGTTTTATCTTGTACTGAGAAAAATGATGCTTTACCCATCTTTCTTATAAACATAATTCTTCCAGCAATTGTAGCAGTATCATCCATAGATTCAAATGCATCATGTTCTATATCACTATATTTTTCTTTAATGTCAGCTGCATAATCAGTTCTTTCAAACTTTTCACCAAAAGGATCAATTCCTAAACTTCTAATTTTTTCTGCTTTTTCTCTTCTTGCAATTTCTTGATCAGTTAATTCTCTCATAAAGTCACTCCTTCTTCGCTAATTGATTATATCATTATTTTTAAGTATTTGCAATTAATTCTAATGTGTGCTATCATGTATATAGATGAACAGAAGTTCATATAATAAAAAAGGATACGTTTGAAGTGATGATCAGACGTCTCCTTCTTAAAGGCTTGCATCTGAAATAGGCTTATTATATTTCAGATGTTTTTTCTACTTTAAAGAGTAGATTATTATAATGGTAAGTAAAACCAAGATAATAACAAAGTATGATATTTCTCTTTTAGTCATACTACCACCAGCCTTTCTTAAAACCAAAACCCACTTTTCATAAGCCATTTTCTTTAAGAAAGGAAACATCTGAAATTCAAACATATCCGAGAATTTATTATAACAAACTTACACTAACGATACAAGTAAAATTATATCTTTTTCAAGAAATCATCAAGTAACATAATGATTTCTTCTTTTGTTTTTGTCTTAAATATTTTTTGTTTTAATTCTTTAGTACCAGGAATACCTTTTAAGTAATAGGCAATATGAGTACGCATTTCTAGAAGCGCTACTCTTTCAGGCTTGGTATTAATTAATAAATCCATATGTTTTTTTATCATATCAAACTTCTCATTTATTGTTACTTCTTTAGGCAAAGTACCATCTTCTAAATATTCTACACATTCTTTAATAAGCCAAGGATTTCCTAGTATACCACGACCTATCATTACTGCATCACAGTTAGTATAATCCATCATATATTTTGCATCATAACAAGACTTAATATCACCATTACCAATTACAGGAATAGATACACTATCTTTTACTTTTTTTATTATATCTAAATCTACTTTACCACTATAGCCCTGAGCTCTAGTTCTACCATGGACTGTAATCGCACTAGCACCAGCCTTTTCCACTACTTTAGCAATCTCTACCGCATTAATATGATTACTATCCCAACCACTTCTAATTTTAACAGTAACTGGAATAGATACAATATCAACAACATTTTTAACAATATCGTATACTTTATCTGGATTTTTTAAAAGTGCACTACCAGCTTGAGCAGATACTGCAACCTTAGGCACAGGGCACCCCATGTTAATATCAATAATATCCGGTTTCATATTCTTTTCAATATACTTAGCTGCTTTACAAAAAGAATCTACATCACTACCAAATATTTGTTGTGATATAGGTCTTTCAAAATCAGTCATATAAAGCATATCTATCGTTTTTTTATTACCATAAGTAATCGCCTTATCACTAACCATTTCTGCAACTATTAATCCTGCTCCCATCTCTTTAATAATAGTTCTATAAGCACTATTACTAATACCAGCCATTGGAGCCATTACTACATTATTCTTAACTTCTACATTTCCTATTTTAAACATACATCACCTATCTATATTTGATATTATCTTTAATATCAGCATCGCTATCATCATTAATCAATTTCTCATAATACCTAACTTTTTCTTTATTAACTCTAACATCTTTTTTTACACCAAATAAATCCTTGTTTAATATATCTATTTCTTTTTTTATAGACTCACTAAAATCTTTGTACTCTTTATCCATTATATTAATATCTCTTAAATCTTGTTTGTATTTTTTAATTTTAAAATATCTAATTAATACTAATATAACTTCTAAATAAATAATTGATACCAGCATAATAGAAAAATACATACTATATATCATTAGTAATCCAGCAATTATCATTAATAATATATTTACTTTATCAATAACTCTAAATCTTTTTAATCTAATTATTTTAGACTTAATTAATTTCTCATTTAACTTTAACGTGTTATATAAAATTAAAGAAGAATTATATTCTATAAACAACTTGTATTCATCGTGATTGCCTTTTTCAATCTTTTTATTTAAAGAATTAATCTCGCTATTTAACTTAGTAATTAAAGTAGTAATATTAATAACATCTACACTACTTTTACTATTATTCTTTATAGCAGTATCCTCATTATTCTTAATACTAACTGTATTACTCTCTAACTCTTTTTTAACTTCATTAATAAGTTTCATAACAGTATCATCACCATTATTTAAATCAGGGTGATACTTCTTAATTAACTTCTTTAATCTTTTTTTAACACTACTATCATATACACCATTATACTTTAAATAAGTATAAATCTCTTTTTTAGTCATACTACTCCTATTTATTAATATAATCTAATACATCACAAACTGTATTATTAAAATTATCAAAATCTACATCAAACCACTTAACAGGTAATTGATGATTAAAGAATGTATATTGTCTTTTAGCATAATGTCTACTATTTTGTTTTATCTTATCAAGACATATCTCTAGATTACTGCTTCCATCAAAGTATGGAAATAACTCTTTATAACCAATTGGAGTCATTACCGCTTTACTCCTAATATTTGTATCATATATTCTTTTAGCTTCTTCTAATAATCCAGATTTAACCATTGCATCTACTCTTTTATTTATTCTATCATATAAAATTCTTCTATCGGTAGTAAGACCAATAAATAATGTATCATACAAAAGTTCATTAGTTTTTTCTTTTTTACTATATGGCTTATTTGTAGTTTCCATATAGTTTAACGCTCTAATAAGTCTTTTTCGATTATTCTTATGGATATTATTCTCTTTATCTAAACGAACTACCCTATTATATAACTCTTCATTACTTAAATCATCATAAGTATTGTTATCATCATTAACAAACTCATAATTATATAAAGCAGACCTAATATATAATCCAGTTCCTCCTACAAGTATTGGTGTCTTACCTCTACTTAATATATCATCTATTAACTCTCTACAATCTAATTGATAATCATATATAGAATAATCATCAGTTATATCTTTTATATCAAACAAATGATGAGGAATACCTTCTTTTTCCTCCTCCGTTACTTTTGCGGTTGCGATATCTAAATTTTTATATACCTGAGTAGAATCAGCATTAATAATTTCTCCATTAATTTTTTTTGCTAATTCTACACTTAGTTTTGTCTTTCCTACACAAGTAGGGCCTAATATTACTATTACCATAAATCACCTTTTTTTACTATTTTTATTAACAAAATCAGATATATTATGCACTACTTTATCTATAAAGTCATCAGTTGTAATATCAATATTTAACATATTTAAAAATTCAAATAAACTAGTGCTCTCATACTTTTTTGTATTTATATTATCTGTAATATCAATAATACAATTAATATCAAAATCATAAAAAGCAAGCATTCCCCCTAATATATATCTATACCCATCACTTAAATACTTAGATTGTTCCATTACAATATCAATAGAATCTATATTTTCATCGTCTTTCATACTTGCATTTACACATTCAGATTCAGTAATTTTAAATTTTTCTAATACATTATTACAATACCTTTCAAAATTATCTTTATCAATCTTATAAAAATATTTACTAAATAATTCACTGGTTTTTTCATCAATGCTTCCAAAGTTATAGTAGGAAACCAATAAAGGATAACTATATATAAAATTATATAAATCATCAAGCAATAAGTCTACAGTTACATGAGGATTTATCTCTTCTTCTGGTATTTCTTTATCCATTAAATACTTAATAGCATATAATTCAAACTTTCTAGCTATAAACTCTTCTAATATGTAACCTATATTAGTACTTTTTTTGCCCTTAATATTAATATAGTGAGCAAATTCGTGCACCAACTTTATAACATCTTGATAATTATACTCTCTCATTATATTAATAAGTCCAATATTTTTATCATCTAAATTTAAAAAATAATTATCTTCTTCGCCATTAAAACTAAAATTTAATTCTCCATTATTCATAATTTTATCAAATGAATTTAAATAAATTGGATTAATAGATTCTATTATCTCTCTTGCAATATTATATACATCCATAAATGTTAAATCATTTGTAACTTGATAATATTCAGTATCTATATCCTGTAACTTATTATATAATTTCTCACTTAATAAAAATATTAAATTATAGTTTTCTAATAGAAATTTATCTTCTTCTTCCATATATTTAAATATCTCATTTAAATAACTGTTTAATTTCTGATAATCTTCTTTTTTCATATAACCTACTTTATAAACATGCTATCGCCAAATGAAAAGAAACGATATTTATTTTTAATAGCCTCATTATAAGCATTCATTATTATTTCTTTAGAAGATAATGCACTGACTAACATAAGTAGAGTAGATTTAGGAAGATGAAAATTAGTAATTAATGCATCAACACCCTTAAACTTATATCCTGGATAAATAAATATATCAGTAAATCCACTACATTCTTTAAATTCTCCATACATGCTCATTATAGTCTCTAAAGTTCTAGTTGTAGTAGTCCCAACACTAACTATTCTCTTACCATTTTTTTTAGCATCATTTAAAACACAAGCAGTATCTTTATCCATAGAATAAAACTCACTATGCATCTTATGCTTAGTTACATCTTCTACATTTACTGGTCTAAATGTACCAAGACCTACATGAAGCGTTATAAATACAATTTGAATTCCTTTATCTCTAATCTTATCCATTAATTCTTTAGTAAAATGTAATCCAGCTGTTGGAGCAGCAGCACTTCCAATATTTTTTGCATATACAGTTTGATATCTGTCTTTATCTTTTAATTTTTCATGAATATATGGAGGAAGTGGCATCTCTCCTAGTTCATCGAGTATTTCATATAGTATTCCATCATAAATTAACTTAAATACTCTAATACCTTCGTCTCTAATCTCCAAACATTCTGCTTTTAATTTATTACTAAAGTTAACAATAGTTCCAACTTTAATTCTTTTAGCTGGCTTAACTAAACATTGCCATATATCTTTTTCTTCTTCCTTTAACATAAGTATTTCAATTGCAGCATCAGTATCCTCTTTTACTCCATATAGTCTAGCTGGAATTACTTTAGTATCATTCATAACTAAAATATCATTACTATCTAAATCATCTATAATTTCATTAAAATGAGTATGTTTTATATCACCTGTATTTTTATCTAATATCATTAATTTAGAATTATCACGCTTTTCTAGTGGAGATTGCGCAATTAACTCTTCTGGTAGTTCGTAATTAAAATCTTCCGTCTTCATCAAATCACCGCTCATATTTTAACATGTTTTGAAAAAAAAAGAAACTACATTGTAGTTTCCCTCTTAGATTACTTACTACTAAATTTTTAATGTTTTACCATCAAACACCCCGATCGAATCATCTATAGCCACAATCTTTACATCTGTATATTTCTGTTGTTCTATATATTTTTGCCTCAGAATATGCCATTCTACTACACTTACTATCTTTATATATTTCAATCATTCCTGCAACAACGCTTTGATCAACTGTTAAATGCGGTTCAAAGAATTCATCGTCAGTTATTTTCCAACATGCAGAATGTCTCCAGCTATTAAATGCTTGATTCCGGAAAACAGGCATTCCAAAACCATCACCATCATCGTAGTATACACTTGAAAATCCTATATAATTATCTATAAAATCTTTATCAGATATATTTGGATTAAGATTCCTTTTATAATAAGCCCATCTATAATAATATGTGTTTTCTTTATCATTAATTTTGAAACTAATTGGAATATTTATTACAGTACCTTTAGATAATTGATTATAACCGAATTTTCCAATTATAACCTCAACAGGATTATCAGTCCATTGAGCAATAAAAGATAATGTTTCTCCATTTATATTTGATGTTCTTGACAAAATATCATTGTCATTATAAATAACATAGCCATATTTTTTACAGTACGATTCATCTAGAAAGCCTTGAGAATTTTTATCTGAATTTTTATAACATACATACTTTCCAGTACTATTTTTAACCTTATATCCAACTAAATCATAACCATCAAGTTTATATATTTCAGGCAATCCAGCATAATTAGTCTTATTCTTATAATTATAAATAAAAGTTAAAAGATTACTATATTTGTAATTTGAAACATCATCTTGTGGGTTTAAAACTGAACTATTTAATATACGAGCTTTTCCTCCATTTGCATCATATTTTACATTAAATGTTTGCAATTTATATCTAATTTTATTATCTTTCTCATTATCATATTGTATTTCTCTTTTACAGTTTGAATCACTATACAAAACAACTCTAGCGTTTACGGTATTTTCAGTTCCATTATAACTAGGACCACCACTATTATTCTTTCCTGTTACTTTAACAGAAAACATTTTATTTACACTTCCAGATAGTGGTACTTTAGCACACTCTGATATTTGACTATCACGTTGATGAAAACTATATTTTGGATAACCAATTTCAGAAATATAATCACCTCCTGCAATGAATTTATAGTAATAATCATTCTTTTTATCAGCAATGTTAAAATCAATTTTAAAGTACAAATCAGAATTATTAGGTACATAATTCTTTTCAGATATTTTATTATCTACAGTTGCTTTTCCATTTTGAATATTAGTTGTTACCGCCTTAATTGGAGTAATTGTAATACTTTTCTTATCAATTCCAGGATATGAATATGCACCACTTTTATCCTCTAAATATTTATATTTACATTTTGAATCACTATATATTACAACCTTATTCTCTCTATATCCATTTAGAACAAAAGAACCATCAATGCTATCTGAAGTAACCTTTTTACAACTAGAACTATAGTCAAGTTTTCCATCTAAATAATTTGATAATATATAATAATAATCGTTTTCTTTATCTTTTAAATAAAATTCAATTTTCATCTTAAATAAAGAATCTTTTTCAACTTTTTCTCTTTTTTCATTAGCATAAAAACGAACACTAACACCATTTGTACAATCTTTACATTTGTATTTACTACTTTTTGAACTATTTAAAATGTATCGAGAACAATCGGAATTACTATATACAGCAACTTCAATACTACGAGTTCCATCAATAATAATAGGATAGAATGCTTTATTACCCTCTATTTTTTTACACTCACTTTTTATAGAATTATCCTGACTATCATATAATTTACTATTCACTTTATAATAATATGAATTACTATTATCATTAACATGAAAGTTTATTCCTACATTTACTTTAGTATTTTTTTTATAACTTGTATCATTTTTTTCATCAAAACTGATATCCACAAGATTACATCCCAAACATATTTGCGTTTTAGTTTTAATTTCATCTTTATATTTATTTGTACATTTAGAATCTAAATATAATTGAACAATACCATATGTATATCCATTAACAGTTAAATCTCCTAAATTTGTATTTTTAGATATACGTTTGCATTCGGATTGATCAATAAGTTTATTATAATTATATGTATACCATTTATAATAAAATTGATTTTTTTGATTAGTATCAAAATATGAGCTAAAATTTACTTTAGTTCCTTTTTTTACAAGGTATTCAAAACCTGAATCTAATTTTATAATTGTATGATCATCATCCTTGTCAAACCACTGAGCATAGAATATCAAAACATCATTATTAATAATCGGAAGTCTTTGTATATATGCTTCATCATCAAATTGAACTTTTCCTGTTTTATCACCATTTTGAAATACATAATTTGAATTTGAAACACTATTATCTGTTCCTTCATAATATAACCATTTTCTTTGAACAGTACTATAAACATTCCAACCAACAAAAAATTTATTACCATTGATAAATTTATTTTTACTTATTCTTATTTTTTCATGAGAAGATAAAACTAATTCTGGCATTATTCCCTCGCCACCATTAGCATCAAATTTTATTGTATATTGTTCTTTTTCTTTTGCTTTAGCATTTACAATATCTTTTTTTATACACCAAGTTCCATTTAATGTGTATCCAACTTTACAATTTCTCTCTACACCAATTGTATCTGAATATACATTTCCCATTGAACCATTGCCACCAAAGTATTCTTTAAGGAGTGTTAAATCATTATCAAATATTTCATCATCCTTACTTATATCAGCAGCTAATATTTGTTCTTCAGTAAATTCTGGATTTTCTTCATCAAATGCCTTATCGACATAAATACTCATCACTTTCAAGTCTGCTTCTGTTACTTTATCATCACCATCTAAATCACCTAATAAAATTGATTTTTCTTTTATTTCTTTTACACAATTAGTACCTTCTAAATTATATGATGAATCTTCACAGTAATACTCTGTAACGGAATCCCCCATTAAACCAGATAAACTATTGGTTGCAATTAATATAATTCCAACTCCAATAAATAATACTGATAATCCAATTATCAATAAAAATTTCTTTTTACTATCTTTATTTAATAACCCTATATTTTTTTTAAACATAACATCTTCCCTACCTTTATACTAAGTCTATCACACACTAAAAAAATATCAATTAATAATCGATATTTTTATAAATTCATTAAGTACTTTGCAGTTCTTACCATCTGATATGTATAACTTGCTTCATTATCATACCATGCAACTACTTGAACTTGATATAAATTATCACTAATTTTAGTTACCATTGTTTGAGTCGCATCGAATAAAGAACCATAAGTAATACCAATAATATCTGTTGATACAAGTAACTCTTCTGTATAACCAAAAGACTCAGTAGAATGTGCTTTCATATAATTATTAATACTATCTACAGTTACATTATCTCCTTCTACAACTGCAACAAGTATAGTAGTTGAACCTGTTGGAACTGGTACTCTTTGTGCAGAACCAATAAGCTTTCCTTTTAATTCAGGTATAACAAGTCCAATGGCTTTAGCAGCTCCAGTTGAGTTTGGAACAATATTTACTGCTCCAGCTCTAGCTCTTCTTAAATCGCCTTTACGATGCGGTCCATCAAGTAACATCTGATCTCCTGTATATGCATGAACTGTTGTCATAATACCACTTTTAATAGGATATAAATTATTTAGATTATAAGCCATAGGCGCAAGACAATTAGTTGTACATGAAGCAGCAGAAATAATAGAATCATTACTATCTAACGTATTCTCATTAACTCCATACACAATAGTCTTTAAGTCATCTCCTGCAGGTGCCGATATTATTACTTTCTTAGCTCCAGCATTTATATGAGCACTTGCCTTTTCTTTGCTTGTAAAAAATCCAGTACATTCAAATACTACATCGATATCAAGTTCTCCCCATGGTAAATTATTAGGATCAGACTCCTTATAAATCTTAATCTCTTTACCGTCAACAATAATAGAATCTTCTGTACTTTCTATAGTATGTCCTTCATACCTTTTTTGTGCAGAATCATATTTAAGTAAATGCGCAAGCATATCTGGACTAGTTAAATCATTGATAGCTACTATTTTCTTATCACTAGCCCCAAACATTTGTCTAAATGTTAACCTTCCTATTCTTCCAAAACCATTAATTGCAATTTTAATCATATATTTCCTCTTTTCTATTTAAAACAACTTCCCCCAATAAATTCTCTTAATACTGAATTATTTGGTATATCATCACTAGGTATAGGTAAAAAATTATTTAAAAAATTTATTAATCTTAAAGCCTCTGAATATTCACTATCACCTTCACTTATACTGTAAAGTAAAGGCTCAGCATAAGTCTTTAATACACCAATTTCATAAAGCAAACTAGAATTAATAGCGGCATCAACATTACTTTGATAAGGGTATATATTTTCAAGTTCTCCTTTTTGAATATCTGGCCACATATTAAGAGTTTCTAATGCACCCATTCCTCTAGTTTTAAAATCTCTAACTATTCTTCTTAACTTTCTAATATCACTTACATGTATTGGATTATGCGAATCAATATTAATACATGATAATGGGCTAATATATATCCTAAACTTATATTTACTGTCAATATTTGTTACTAAAGAATCGTTCAAAGCATGTATTCCTTCTACAACGATTATATCATTTTTATTTATCTTTGTTGCTTCTTTTCTGTAGCCGCTTACTCCTTTTTCAAAATCATAGTATGGTAGATTAACTTCTTCTCCATCTAATAACGCTTTAATCTGTTTTTCAAACAACCTAGTATTTACTGCTTTAATAGATTCAAAATCATAACTACCATCAGGTAATCTATGTCTTTTATCTAAATCAGTAAAGTAATCATCAAGTGAAATTGATATAGTATTATAACCTCTAGTTTTTAAAAATATACTTAATTTCTTTGCACTTGTTGTCTTACCACTTGAGGAAGGACCAGCAAGAAGAATTAATCTACATTTTTTACTAATTATAGTATCAGCTAAATTCATAAGTTGTCTATCATAATATGCCTCACTCATTAGTATTATGTCCTGAACTTTACCAAGAGATACTCTATTATTTAATTCAGAGACATTTTTAATGCCTATATTATTACTAAAATTAACAGCATCATGAAATATATCTTGTAATTTATTATGTTTAATTTCATCACTTAATTTATATGGATGATATACAGTTGGTAATTTTAATATATATCCATCATCTAGTTTACATACATCAAACAAGGTTATTTGACTAGTTGAATAAGCAAGTTTACCATAGAAATAATCATATATATTATCAATTCTATACAAATTAATATAAGTATTACTAATGTACTTTAAAATATTTGCCTTATCATACATTTTTTTCTTATTAAAGAAATTAATAGCTTCTAATCTTGACACAGTAAGATGTGTAAATAAATAGTCTTCATCTACAATCTTTTGAAATTCCGTGTTTATTCGTTTAGATGAGTCCCTATCATCCCTAACACCTTCTACTTTAAAATAAATACCTTTATCTTGAGAATGAACAATAACTACTTTCGCACGTGCACCAAACACACGCTTTACAGCAAGTATAAGAATAAATCTTGCACTCTTAGAGTAAACCTTATTTCCATATTCATCTCTTTTTGTAAAGAAACATATTTCTGAATCTTTTGTAATTATATTACTTAAATCAAGAAAATCCTCATTAACTTTAACCCCCAAGATTTTATCAGGGTAATCTTTTTCGAAGAATGTAGATATTTCCTTGAATGTTGTACCTTCCTTAAATTCTAATTCTTTACCATTACAGATAACCTTATAGTACTTATCCATTATATCCCTCTATTCTTTAACTCTATATAATTATTTTATCAAAATCATAAATATTTGTCACTAATTTTATTGAATAAAAAATTAATTTATTACTATTATAAGTATAGGAGGAGATTTAATGATACCAACAGTAATAGAAAAAGAACCATCCGGATTAAGGGCTTATGATGTTTATTCAAGATTGTTAAAAGATAGAATAATAATTCTAAATGGTGAAATCGATGACAATTTAGCTAACACAGTAGTCGCGCAACTTTTATATTTAGATTCACTTAATACAAATGATATTAGTTTATATATTAACTCACCAGGTGGCTCAATTACAGCAGGTATGGCTATATACGATACAATGAACTTTATAAAAAGCGATGTATCTACAATATGTATTGGAATGTGTGCATCTATGGCTGCTTTCTTGCTTAGTAGTGGAGAAAAAGGAAAAAGATATACCCTGCCAAATGGTGAGATTATGATACATCAACCATTAGGTGGCGCGCAAGGTCAAGCAACAGAAATAAAAATAGCCGCCGAAAGAATATTAAAACTAAAAGAAAAATTAAATAGAATATTATCAAAAAATACAAATCAAGACATAAAAAAAATAGAACAAGATACAGAGCGAGACTACTTTCTTGATGCAGAAGAAGCATTGGAATATGGATTAATCGATAGAATGCTTTAAAACAGACTAACAACAGTCTGCTTTATTATTATAGAAATAACTATAAATTGTTAATATCAGTTAATGATAATTCTGTAGTTTTAATAATAATATCAATACTAATACCAGCATCCTTCAATTTTTTCGCCATATCAAGTTTTGCCTGATATTTTCCCTCAGCAAGTCCCTCAGTGCGCCCTTCTTCTCTTCCTTGCATTGCTGCTTCTTTCTTTTTATTATCAAGTATTGTATTAAATATTATCTCTGCATCCTCATCTGGATCCCTAAATTGAACATCCCCTAACTGGCTATTCATATGCTTAACTTCTTTTTTAAATCTATCCATCATCTCATCTCCTGTACCCATAGTTTCAAACTCATTGGCATCTGCATCAAGTAAAGCCATTATGCCATGTGTTCTATCCCCATTATACCACTCATCTTTGATTTTTGATACATTATATTCATAAATAGTCAAACTATCAATATAATCTTCATGTCTATGAATCTCTTCTAAATGATACTCAGAAATCATTTCTAAATCTTTACCTTTTTTCTCATCAACATAAGTAAGATTATTTTGAGGAAATGCTTCATTTCTGCATAACTTCCACCGACTGGAACTGATGATGTATATCTTTCAAATATATAAGATGCATTACGTTTGTGTAAATCTTCATCAGAATAAGAATTCACTTCAATATTTATCTCTCCTTCATCTGAAGCAACCAATACATCTAATATTTTTCCTTTTTCATATACATTACCTTTAGGCAACTCACTAGCCTTAACCTCAAGTATTTCAACTTTCTTATTAATTGATTCTTCAATTAATCTTTTTAACATATCGCGATTACTATCTTTTAAAAATATACCTTTAAATATAATATCGCTACGCCCCTTGTAAAATTTCTTTTTCATATATAAACCACCCTTCCTTTTGTGAGTAAATAAGATTAATTCTCTTATCCCTCTACTTATATTATTCAACAAAACTTTTAAATTTCCTTCTTTATTCAACGAAAAAAAAGAAAATCTTTATATATTAGATTTTCCTTTCATATTATTTAAGACAAAAAGAAAAACATAGGTTAAACCTATGCTGTGATTGCAACTACTTTAACATCATATTTTCCATTTGGACTATCAACTGAAACAATATCCCCAATTTTTTTACCAAGTATTGCACGCGCAATTGGAGATTCATTAGAAATCTTATTATTGAATGGATCAGCTTCTTTAACTCCAACTATTGAGTATTCTTCAGTATCATCATCACCTACATATTCAATAGTAACACGAGTTCCAATTGATACTTCGTTTGTATCAACATTTTCAATAACAACCGCATGTTCAATCATAGATTCTAACTCTTTAATACGAGCCTCAGTTTGTGCTTGTTCTTGTCTTGCTGCATCGTATTCTGCGTTTTCCGATAAATCACCTAAAGCACGAGCTTCCTTTAAAGCCTTAATAACTTCTGGCCTTTTAACTTGAATTAAATTATCAAGTTCACTTTTCATTTCCTCAAGTCCTGTAGTAGTTACATATATTTCTTTTGTATCTGTCATTTTATCACCTCAATTAAAATTTTATTTGTAATCATTTTTACAAACTTACAAAATAATACTACATTTAATCTTATTTGTCAATTCTTTTTATACGCATCATGTCATCTTTTTCAAGTTTTTTATCTATATATATTTTTACTACTTGTAATGGATGATTTACTACTTCAATTAAGTTATTATCCTCATCATATATTTTATCTAATTTTACTGTTATTATGTCTTTGTTTGGAGAAAATATTTCTACAATATCTCCTTTTTTAAAATAGTTTCTTTCTTCTATTGTCGCAAGATGAGTATCATTATCATAATCAAGTACAACCCCTAGAAAATCTTGATTAGAATGTTCAACTCTACCATTATAATAACTGCAAGTATTATCATAAACACCATTATAAAACTGACAAATTGAATCTCTATTTGCGCAATTGTCAAGTGCTTTCTTATCCTCTATAGTATATACATTATTACTATTTTGTTTCATACAATTATCAATTACTCTTCTATAAATTGAAACAACGGTAGCAAGATAATAACTAGAACGCATTCTACCTTCTATCTTAAATGATTTTATACCAATAGAAATCATATCTTTAATATATTCAATCATTGATAAATCTTTCGAACAGAATGTAAATGGTTTATCCCCTTTTAATAGTTTTTTATTCTCATCTAATAAATCAAAATCCCATCTGCATATTTGACTACATCCACCACGATTAGCATCTCTATTAGTTAATACATTAGACATAACACATCTACCACTTATTCCTGCACACATTGCCCCATGAATAAAAGTTTCTATATCCATATGTGTTTTATCAATAATATCTTTAATAGATTCTCTATCACATTCACGAGCAAGTACTATTCTTTTTACTCCTTCATTTTTATAAAACTCAGCTGCTTTAAAGTTCATGGTTGATGCTTGCGTAGAAAGATGTATTTCTATATTATATTTCTTTGTATACTTAAATATACTAGGATCACTAATAATTAACGCATCTACACCTATTTCACTTAGTTTTCTAATATTTTCTTCTATCTTACTTAATTCATTATTATGAACAACTATGTTTACTGTAACATATACTTTTTTACCTAATTTATGAGCAAAGTTTACAGCTTCAATAATTTCTTCATATGTAAAGTTAGTGGCATTCGCACGTAAACTTAGTTCTTTATAACCAATATATACTGCATCTGCACCGTATTTTAAAGCAATTTTTAGTCTTTCTAAATCTCCTGCTGGAGCTAATAATTCAACCATGTTATCACCAACTTTTATTTCACCTTACTTACTATTTCTTTATGCAAGAATCCATCATCAATGTTAGAGAAGCTGTCATCAATCTGTAAAGCAGATTTTTCTACATTTTCTATAGATATATTACCAATAATAGATAAGAGTTTGCAAAATTTTGTATTATCTATTAAAAACCCATTAACTACATAGTAATCTACATTCATATTATAATAATCTCTTACACCATTAAATATGTTATTAGAATAAGCATAAGTATAATTAGCATCTATTATTGGATATACCTTACCTTCTTTTTTTATATAATGAACCTTACTATCATCTTTAATATTAAAGTATTTTAAATAATTATCTACTATATGCCTTTTTGATACAAACATAGAATTATATCCAAATAAATTAGCCATTAATTTACACTTTGAATTATTTGTTATATCTTTAATCTCATTAATATTTAAATCACTAGATAAATAAGCATAATTAACACCTTTACTATACCAATAGTTTATTGTTTCATAATTAGTTACCAAATGTTCCTGAGCCCAAACTAAATCATAATTTAGTTTATTCTTATAAGTTACAATAGCAACATCGCTATAAAGTACACCTTTAATATTATAGTTATTTAATTCTAATAATATTCTTTCTAACTCGTCTAATTCGTTATTTTCAATATTCTTATTTAAAGATATAAATATTTCTTTATCAGGAATTAGTTTAATAATACTATCTATATCATCAATACTAACTGTATATCTTACATTAACACTAAATTTATCAATACTAAGTATTACACCATCATATAAATTTATATTTTCTTTAATTTGTTCAATATTATCAGGCATAATTAGAATCATTTTACCACCTCTAGATACTAAAAAGTCGTCCGAAGACGACTAAATATTATCATAATTATTTATCTTTGTCAATTTATAATCCTAATTTAAAAATTTATTATTAACCTTACCACCAATATCAGTATCACAATCAACAGCTTCACCTTTATTAGATAAATAATAACATTTACCATAACCATCTATATAGTATGTTGAACCATCACAATCATTATTAATAAAACATTTTAAACAAGCACCAAAGCTTCCTTTTTCATCCTCATCGACAACCTGATCTACAACAAATTGAACAATTGATATTGAGAAGAATACTAATACTGCCGCAATTAATTTCTTTATCAATGAACTTTTGGATTTCTTTATTTCATCTTCATTACTACTTGCAATAGCTTTAATAATTTGTACCATTCCCATTATAATTAGAATAATAGGTGTAGCCGTTTTTAAGATAACTATAAAATATGATACTAATCTAGGAACCATTTCTGGTATATCATGAGCATTTGTATTACCAGAACCACACGACAAATAAGCTAATCCATTTGGACTACAAAACTTATATTTTTCATTCCAAGCACAACCAAAATTACCATTATTAGCGGTTTTTCCAGCTCGGCATTCTTTTGGATCAACAAAACCCGCACAACTACTTACATCTGGAGCATTTCCGCCCGATAATGCTTCATTTGCTCTATCACTTACACTACATTTATTAGTTTCAGAATTCCACTCACACGCTTTATGAGAATCCTTTTCTCTCGACGACCTACATTCTGATTTTACGGTTAAGTTCGAACAATCACTTACATCCCTCGCACTAACAACTTGACAGAATGATATGCATAATATAATTGAAAATATAATTAAGATATTTTTTTTCATATTAATCCTCCAATATCTCCACAATGTCACCTGATTTAATCATATGAGCATTAGCATCATCTGTATCAAGATGAAGTTCAAAAAATGAATTAGGAGCAGTTTTTAAATAAACATTTGTAATTATTCCACCCTTACTACCTGGAAGTAGTACATTTACGGTTTCTTTATTTTCTAATTTATAATACCTCATTTGTTCTTCAGATAAATGAATATGACGAGTTGCGATTATACAACCATTAGTTGTAATCTCTCCTTTAGGCCCAACTATAGTGATTTCTTCACTATCAATTAAATCTCCAGAATTTCTAATTGGTGGATTTAATCCTAATTTATAAGCATCAGTTTTAGATATTTCTACTTGTGTATAAAGCCTAGTTGGCCCTAATACTCTAACATTACTAATCTCACTTTTATTTGTTTTTATAGTCAAAGTTTCATTACACTTAAACTGTCCTGGTTGCGTTAAATCAGCAGCTTTTGTAAGTTCATAACTAACACCAAATAATTTTTCTAAATCACTATGATTTAAGTGTATATGTCTATTTGATACTCCAACACTTATTTTCATCATCATCACCAACTACATTTTAACATATTTTATAATTATTTGCCATATAATTTAAATGAAAGGATGAATTTATGAATAATAACTATTATAAAGAATTTAATAATAATCCAATTTATACAACTAGTCAACCAAGTTATCAAATGACTAAACCTTACTATCCAGAATACACATATCAAGATAAAAAATTAGATGATATACTTAAAATAAATAAAGGGAAAAAGGTATCAGTATATACATCTTTTAAGAATTCTAATGAATGGAAAGATAAAATATTTACAGGAATTATCGAAGATTCTTATAAAGACTATATTGTATTAAGTGATCCTAAAACTGGTGTTTGGTACATAATTCCATTTAAGTATATTGACTTTATAAAGTCAGAAGAATGTATTAATAATAGCCAAGAATACTATAAAACTAATATTTCATGCAACTAAATTTGACAAATTTGTTGCTTTTTTTATCTTTATTAATTATAATGTTATTAGGGTGATGGTAATGACTAGTTTAATCATTATACTTTTATTAATAATTACTATTTCTGTATGCCTAGTTGTATTTGTAACTACTTATAATCATTTTCAAGACTATATTATTAGAATTAACGAAGCAGAAGAAAGTATTGATGCCGTACTTAGAAAAAGATTTGACCTACTTAATAAGTCTATTGGTATTATTAAGGCAAATACTAAAGAAGAAAACGTATTAGAAATAGTAAAAGATTTAAAAAGCAAAAAAATAACTAATTTTGAATTAGATAGAAAATTATATGATGCAATTAATGAATTTAATGAATATAAAGAAAAATATGATAAGTTAAAAACAAATGAAGCATATTTAAAAATAGATATTAATCTATTTGAATCAGAATCAGAAATAGTTGCACTTAGAAAATACTATAACGATATTATTACTGACTATAATAAAATGGTTAAAAGTCTTCCTTCAAATTTAGTTGCATTAGTTAGAGGATATAAAACTAAAGCATACTTTGATGGTAATGAAATAGGAGTAGAAGGAACTGATTTTAGTTTATAGAAAAAACTGCATAATTGAAATGTGCAGTTTTAATTTTTAAGAGCAGTTATTGGAACTACATATACACCATCTGGACGTTTTTATATATAGATTACATAAAGAATTGCTTTTTCAACATATTTCTTATTCCGATACTTTATATCAAATCAATCCGATGTATTTGCTATTTTAAACCCGATACTTTTTTTATTTTATTCCGACAGATTATTTTCTAGTTTTACTTTATTTAACTAAATAATAATAAAAGATTATACACAAGTATAACCTCCATCTATTGGTAATACTATCCCTGTAACATAACTGGCTTCTTTACTTGCAAGAAATATGGCACCAGCATTTAACTCTCCGGCTTTACCATATCTTTGCATAGGCACAGTATTTTTCATATATTCCTTAAAATCATCAGTATTAAGAACCTCTTTAGTAAGTTCTGTTTCAAAATAACCAGGACAAATAGCATTACAAGTAATATTATATTTAGCAAGTTCTGCTGCCACTGCTCTAGTAAAGTTTACAACTCCACCCTTAGCAGAATGATATGCAACTGTATCAATAGCGGTATTACCAACTAAGCCATACATAGATGCAATATTAATTATTCTTCCATAGTTATTTTTTTTCATTATACTTGCAAATGCACGAGTCACTTTAAAAACACTAGTTAAATCGGTATTTATAGTAAAATTCCACTCATCATCCGTCATGTTAAGCACACCTGCATCTTTTGATGCACCTGCACAATTAATTAGTATATCTACTTTACCAAATTCATTTTCTACTTTTCTTGCAGAATTATTTACATCATGAGTACTTGTAACATCACACTTTATTGGCATTACTTTAACATTATATTTTTCTAATTCTATCTTTAGCTCTTCTAATAAATCAATTCTTCTTGCCATTATTACTAAATCTGCGCCTTGCTTAGCAAATCCTATACTCATCTGTCTTCCGAGTCCACTAGATGCACCTGTAATAACTGCAACATTACTTTTTAAGTCAAACATTGTCCCTCCTACCAATATACTTTATTGCATTAGTAGCTGCATTCGCACCATCACTTGTAGCGGTGACTAATTGACGTAACATCTTAACTCTAGAGTCACCCGCAACAAATATACCATCTACATTTGTTTTACAATCTTCTCCTGCAATAATATATCCATTATCATCTATATTAACTACTTTAGTAAAATTAGCATTCTCTGGCACTCTTCCAATCGCAATAAATAATCCTGATACTTCAATTTTCTTAATAACACCATTCTTATCAGTTACATCTATACCCTCTAGCTTTTTATCGCCGATTAACTTGGTAACATTACTATTATAAATAATTTCTATATTATCTTTCTTATTCAAATCTGCAACACTTATATCTTCTCCTCTAAAAGAATCTCTTCTATGAATTAAATAGACTTTAGATGCAATATCTGATAAATATAAAGCATCTTCTATAGCAGTATTACCTCCGCCTACAACAGCTACTTCTTTTCCCTTAAAGAATGCACCATCACAAATTGCGCAATAAGAAACACCTTTTCCAAGTAATTCATCTTCTCTATCTAATCCCAGTTTTCTAATGCCACATCCTGTTGCGATTATAATAGTTTTAGTCTCATAAGAATTACTTGTAGTAACTACTTTTTTTATATCTCCACTAATAATATTAATAGCCTTTTCAAACTTTATTTCGGCACCTAACTCTGTTGCTTGATTATAACAATTAGAAGCAAATTCATATCCATTTATATGCGGAGCAGCTGGATAATTATCTATATCTTGAGCATTAATTATCTGTCCACCATAAGAATTAGCCTCTAGTACAAGTACTTTCTTTCTCGCACGACGTGCATATATGGCCGCAGTTAATCCTGCAGGACCTGCACCTATTATAATAATATCCCACATACTAACCCTCAATTAATTTTTCTATCTCTTCTTTAGGTTTAAAACCTATACTTCTCTCTAATTCATTACCATCTTTAAACTTAATTATGCAAGGTATAGATGATATACCATAAGACATAGCAAGATTTTCTGCTTCATCAACATCAATTGATACAACCTTTACATCATCATGAGTTTCTGCGACACTAGAAAGTACTGGTCTTAACATTTTACAAGGTCCACACCAATTAGCATAAAAATCAACTAATACTTTCTTTTCACTTTTCAATACCTCTTTTTCAAATTCATCTTCTCTAATTTCAATTATACTCATATTCTTCCTCCTTAACTTTTTTCTTACTTATATAGTATATACATTTTTTATAAAATTATTTTTTAACTATCTTAACTAATTTTGCATGAAGTACCATTCTATAATCATCATTATAACAACTAGATAATGTAAGAATCTTATCATTTATAGTAATATCTGTATTAAAGTTATAAATACTTCTATTTTTAATCAAATTAATAAATTCTTGATATTCATTATTACTATTAAAATTAGTCTTTATATAATCATCAGTTTCTCTCACTTTATATATACTAAATACTTGCCACTTAGTACTATAATAATCATTAGAGTATTGTATTATGTAATTTTCAGGATTTGTGTACCACTCTTCTTTAACTACTTTTCTTAAAGACCCAAACATCGTATTATCTAATCTACCATGGGCATAAAGAATAGTATTAGCATCAAATGTTTCATTATGATTCCTATAATCCATAAATACCCATCCAGCTTTATTCTCTGTCTTATCAAATGTATGAGATAGATAATAAGTATTATTAGTAGTTTGAACCACAGGATAATTAATATTAGTATTATTTACTTTAATATATCCTACTGTATCACTATTAATATTTTTTAAATCATTTAAATCAACATTAATTAATCCACTCTCACCATCTTCAATAACCTCAACAGTACTATTATCCTCAATTACATTTAACATTTCTTTAGTTTTCTTATTATCCTCTATCCATTTAAAAATATTCTTTAATGATATAAATAGTATTACAAATAAACAAATAAGTATTATATATAGTATAAAATTAATAAATCTCTTCATATTATCACAACATAATTATACCCTAAACCTAAAAAAAAATAAATATCACTATTTACTTTTTCTACCTCTAAGTATAATTGATGTAAAAAATACAACAACAAAGATACTAATTCCAACAACCACATAATCAACTTTGATATCTTTATCAACCTTTTTTACTTCTTTTTCTTTATTATTTAATTTAATTATATATTCTCCATCTTTAGAATAAGAATAATTCTCTCTTGCATAACTAGCTAAGTATTCTGGATTATTTAACTCTTCTATTTGAACAGTAAGATCCTTTGCTTCTTTTTTTAACTGTTTATACTCTTCTTTTAATTGATATTCTTCTACTTTTAACTTGTGTATTTCATACATTTCGTAGCACAAACAAAATACAAAGTATAGTATACATATTAAAGATAGAATTCCAAATACTCTAAGTCTTCTTACAGTACATTTGGCAACTTTCCTCTTAGCCATACCATCACCATTACAAGTGTATCACCTTTTTATATTTTTTGCAATTACTCTAATAATGATATCATAACTTACAAATCCTATTATAATTGCGAATATTGAATATAGATGAAATATAACATAACCTATCTTATCTATGGCAACAAAGTATATAATTGCCATTAATAAAATAAAGATAAATGATAATATTACTTGATATACTTTATTAGTCTTTTTTATAAGTGGGTATAATATATCAAGCGCAATAGAGAATAAAAAGCCATATATTAGGGAAAAAACTAATAGTTTTATTTGAATATTTAAACTAATCATTTAAATAACTTACTAAAAATACTTTCTTCTTTATTCTTTTTATTACTAACATCACTATATATTATACTATCAATTTTTCCCTTTATAGCTACATCTCCTTGATATGTATCAAGTTTAATTATTTCAAGTCCAGAACCCTTTATATTCATAAATCCCATAATTGTTTCAAGTACAAACTCATTATCATTAAAATTGTCAATCTTTTTAACACCACTAATATTAATACTACTTCTTTTTACAATATTTACTGTATGATTTCCTGTAATAATTTCCTTGTCCATATTTACCTCCCCTACAATATATGTGACTAAAAAAATATTATGAAAAAAACAAACTATTTACTAGTCTGTTTCTCATATTCAGTTAAAATTACATCATTAAATAATTCTCTTGTTTCAGTATTAATAGGATATACTATATCTCTATTAGTACCATCATGCAACTTTCTACTTGGCATAGATAAGAATAATCCATTTGTACCATCTATAATTTTAATCCCTGTTATCTTAAAACAATCATCAATAATAACAGAAGCGCTACCTTTCATCTTTGAATCATCATCAATTATAAATAACTTGTCTAATGTAACTTTCATATGTTTCTCCTCTCTTATTTTACATAATAAGTATATAATATTTAATATTTTTTTTCAATACTTTATAATATTTTATTTGCTTTTTCTCCATTATATAACTCATAATATTTTTTTGTTATTTTATTATATATATTCTCTACAAGATTTAACTTTATTTCATCTCTATCAGTAATACTATTAGCATATCTTCTTTTAAATTCATCTTTGTTTCTAAATATAGGATTAATAATATATTTACCTAAAAAAGGCATTTCTTTAGCAATCCTATACGTTTTTCCTATATATCTTCCTAATCTTTTTTTATAGTATTCAATACCATCAAACGATTCAAGTTTTTTCTTAGAATCTAATTTATTATTTAATCTAACAATTTCACTTTCTAATAATTTTATTAAATACATAATTGTAGATTTATTTAAATTTTGACTATTATCATATAGATATTCTAAAAAACTAGAAGATGTGATAATAGAATTAGTAATTCTATTATCAATAATACTTAATCTTGAATCATTAATTATTTCATTAATATCCCGATATTCTCCTGATTTATAAAACACAGTAAATATTTCATTTTTAAATACTTCAACCCTAGTATTATTCTTATAATATCTATATAAAATATCTAAAAAGAAATCTGTATCATAGTTTTCATACTTATCTTTCAGTCCTCTTTTAAATCTTCTTAATGAATTTATATCAGTTTTATTTAATTTATGATTAGAAATTGTTCTTTCAATACCATATAAATCCGCTTGTATCTCACAAATAAAGTCAGTAGGATGTGTAACATATCTATTTTTTACAACAGATGTACTCCATACTAATTCTTCAACGATAGAAAAGAAATAACCAAAATCAATTTCATTCAATCTACAGTCATTATAGAAAAAATTATCTACCCTATCTTTATCTAAAGCGTGGAAAAACTCATGATAGGCAGTCTCAATCATCTCAGCCTTATTAAATTTTTCATCACTAATTAAACATATCCTTTTATCTGTTATTAAAGAAATATTATCAAAATCTGAATTATAAAAAGCAACCGTATCTCTTGCATAAGCATATATATCAATCGCTTTTATCCAATCTGAACTTCTTTTTATACTAATCTTGTTTTCTTTAAGCACTTCTTTTACTCTATCTTTTAAACTAAGATGAATAAACTGTAAATTTAATCCATACTTTTTATTTTCATGCTTTATAATATCACTAAATAATTCTAGCAAATTCTTTTTATTTATTTTTTCGTGTAACATTTTTCCAACTCTTTTTATCTTAACCCTTTCTTTATTTCTCTATTTATATCCTTCTCTTTCATAGATTCTCTTTTATCATACACTTTTTTTCCTTTACCAATACCAAGTAATAGCTTTGCTTTATTCTTACTAAAATATAGTTTTATAGGTACTAAAGTATATCCTTTTATTTCTATCTTATCTCTAATTTTTAGTATTTCATTTTTATGAAGTAATAACTTTCTCGTACGGTACTCATCATGATTAAATCTATTCCCTTTATCATAAGGACTAATATGCATTCCAAGTATAAAACACTCACCTTTTTTTATAATAGCATAACTATCCTTTAAATTAGCCTTACCATCTCTTATAGATTTAATCTCCGTACCAGTAAGAACTATCCCTGCTTCATATGTATCACTTATCGTATAATCATATAAAGCCTTTCTATTTTTAATCTCAATCATATTTAACCTCGCTGTTTACAATTCCCATATATTTAGTTTCTAAATCTTTATAACCATTTAATATTGAATCATCTAAATCTTTAAATGGATATACTTTATATTTAGTATCATAAGTTGTTGAATAAGTGTATAGTAAATTCTTATCAATATTTTCAAATGAAACCTTCTTATCCTTTACTACAATATCCATACCTACCATAAGCCCAATAGTCTTATCTATTCCCATAGGTCTTTGTCCAGATAAGAAATTACCTAATGAATAAATAACTAAAGTATCATTAACATATCCTACGGGTTGAACTACGTGAGGATGAGATCCAATTATTAAGTTTACTCCTAAACTAGATAAATACTGCGCAATTTCTTTTTCTTCTTTAGTAGGTTCGAATACATACTCATCTCCCCAGTGCATTGACACAATTATTACATCTACTTGTGTCTTAATCTTATCTATATCTTCTTTAGCTTGTTCATCACTATATACATTAAGTAAATATTCTTTTCCCTTTGGAACATTTAGTCCATTAGTAGTTGTTGTATAAGCTAAAAATGCATACTTAATTTCATTTTTCTCATATACTTTTATATCATTTCTCTCATCACTAGATGAATATGTACCTGCGGTTATTACATCTTTAGTCTTCCAATATTCATTAGAGTTTAATATACCAGTTTCATCTTTATCTAGGGAATGATTATTCGCAAGACTAACTAAGTTAAAACCTAAATCAACCATATTGTCTCCTATTTCTTCTGGAGAATTAAATCTAGGATAATGTGATACTCCCAGTGCTTTACCACCAATAATAGTTTCTTGATTATAATACTTTAAATCATAATTACTAATCATTGGTCCAACTAACTCAATCATCCCGCTAAAATCATAACTATTAAACCCAGTTCTTGCATCCATATAAACTGCCCCATGGATTAAACAATCTCCAACTGCTACTAAACTCATCTTCTTTGTAGTATCTTTTTCAACCTTCTCTGTAGTCTTAGTTTTACTGCTTTTCTTACTGCTACTTTTACTATTACTTCCACTATTCATTAAAAAATAAATTCCAACACAAATACCAATAATAATTACAAGTAATATTACTATCGGCATCTTTTTTACTCTTCTTTTTTTCATTTACATCACATCTCCAACAATACTCATATACTTTTCTTCTATGCTCTTATAATCACTAAGTATATCATCACTCATCTTACTAAATGGTATAACTTTAAATTTAGTACTATTATCTGAATAGGAATATAATAGTTCTTTTTCCTTAATACTTATCTTAGTATTATCCCCATCAACAGTAATATCTACTCCAACCATTAATCCGATTGCTGGATTTAATCCCAATACTAATTGATTAGATATAAAGTTACCAAGTGAATATATAACTAGTGTTTCTCCCACATACTCTATCGGTTGAACAACGTGTGGATGAGTACCTATTATAAGATCTACTCCTAATTCTGACAAATAAGCGGCAATCTCTTTTTCGCTATTAGTAGGAGTATTAGTATATTCATCACCCCAATGCATTGCGACAATTATTACATCTACTTTATCTTTAATCTTATTGACATCATCTTTTACAAGTTCATTACTATAAACGTTAACTAAATATGATTTATCACTAGCAAGGTCATAACCATTTAAAGATGTAGTATAAGCTAAAAATGCATACTTAATTCCATTTTTCTCATATACCTTTATATCATCTCTATCTTCAAAAGAAGAATAAGTACCTGCAGTTATTACATCTTTACCACTCCAATATTTATTAGAGTAAAGAAGCGCAGTTTCACCTTTATCATAAGCATGATTATTAGCAAGTCCAAATATATTAAAGCCAGTATCAATTAAATTATCACCTATACTATCAGGAGCATTAAAAGTAGGATATCCACTATATTTAAAACTAGGTCCGCCTATTATCGATTCTTGATTGACATACTTTAAATCATAATCTTTAATCATAGGTTTAATATAAGAAAACATAGAAGTAAAATCATAAGTACCATCTTTATAAGCATCCGCAAGTACTGAATCATGCGTAAGAACATCCCCTACCATTACTAAAGACATGCTTTTTTTCTTACTACTCTCATTTACTTTTTTCTTATTAGTAACCTTAATATTACTCTTCTTATTAGTCTTATTACTAGGTTTAATAATAACTACACCTATAACCCCAATTATTATTAATAACAGTATAATTATTGGCATCTTTTTTAACTTTCTTTTCTTCATCACATCACCTTTTTATCTACAATTTAATTATAAACTAAAGAAAAAGTAAAGTCTATAACTTTACTTAAACTTTATAGTAAATCTGTAATATCACAACCTGAATTATAGAAACCAAATGTCTGTAATACAAAGTTTATTATGAGTGGTAACAAGAATAGAAGAGCCGCAACAATTAATCTTTTTATAAACTTACCTTGAGCCTTTTTCATATCATCATCATTTTGCGCAGCAATAGCCTTAATAAAATCTAACATAGTAAGAATTATAATAAGAGCAGGAAGTATATATTTAATCCACTTAAGAACATTATATATCATCGAAATTATATCTTCTGTTAATGAACATTTGATAGTTACAACGGTATCAGTTATTAAAATATCTTTTTCATTTTTTAAATTTAAACAATCAGTCATACATGAATCGCCATAATTTTGATGCGCAATAACATTTTTACAATATTCCTTTAATTTTTCTAACTTTAAACTATGATTAGTTGCTTCTGTTCCACAAGCATTATTTTTACTGACACAACTCTTATATTCATCGGCTAAATCCTTTAGTTCTTCTTTCGATTCTTCATAGTATTCACAAGTGTATTTTACATCTACCGATTCCTTTTGATCAGTGTATTCTTCATCACGTTCAAACAAAGCACAATCATTAGTTTTATCACTAATTTGATACGGTCCCCTACAAGCAGGAGTGCCAGTTGAAATCGGAGTACCAGCTACGCTTCCTGTATCCATTATATTGTACTTTTTTGCATATGAAGCACATTTATCATAATTTGAAAATAATAAATTCTCATCTGTATTTGGATTATCACTAGGTTTTATCAAATACAACTTAGAGTTTTCAATTTCAGTTCTTTTAGAATCGTCAAAAAGAACTGAATATAGTGTCATTGAAGACATAGTATGCTTACAGATATATACCTTAGATTGACATTTATTCTGTACTTTCTTTAAAATAAAATCTACATTCATTGAAGAATCAAGAGCAAAATCAGCAATAAAATCAATTTTCCCATTTGGAATATTATTAACTACTTTTTCAGAAGTAATTCTTTTTTCATCAGTATCTATTGTGTATCTAAATTTATAATCTGTTGTTAACCCAGCTGTTACACCTTTATCATTCTTATATTGACAATTATACTTTTCAGCATATATCTTGCTATTAATAAAACACACACATATTATAGCAATAGCAAAACACTTTAAAACTTTCTTCATCAAATCACTCTCACTAGAATAATTATAATAAAAGATAGAAAAAAAAGCAATAATTATGCTTCATTATCTATAAGAAAATCTACTGTATGTTTTTCTTTTGATGCAGCTTTAACTACTACTTTTATTGTATCTCCTAATCTAAATCCTCTTTTATTTCTTTTACCTACTAAAGAGAATGTATCTTCATTATATTCGTAATAATCTCCTTTGATATCTTCTACTCTTATCAATCCTTCTATTAAATTAGGTAATTCTACAAATATACCAAAACTCATTACTCCTGATATTACTCCCTCGAAATGCTCACCTATATGTTTTTCCATATATTCAGCTTTCTTCATATCATCTACTTCTCGTTCACATTCAATACTATTTCTTTCTTTTAATGAAGAATGTTCTGCAACAAATGGTAATTTCGCTTCCCAATGTTTAATAGTTTCTTTATTTAAATTCTTATTAAATAAATATGTGTGAAGTAATCTATGAACTGTAGTATCAGGATATCTTCTAATTGGTGATGTAAAATGCGTATAACACTTACTAGCTAAACCAAAGTGTCCAATATTCTTTGTATCATATATTGCTTTTTGCATACTTCTAAGTAACTCTTTAGACATCATAGAATATTCTTTTGCATCTTTTAATTGTTCTAATATCCCTTGCATAGCCTTAGGAGTAATCTTATTTATTTTACCTGTAACTGTATAACCTAAAATACTTATATAATGCATAAATTTAGTAATCTTCTCTTCATTAGGTTCACCATGTACACGATAGATAAATGGATAATCCATGTAAAAGATATGTCTAGCGACCGTTTCATTAGCAGCTATCATAAAGTCTTCTATTAATTTCTCTCCAGTACCTCTATCTCTTAAGATTACATCAATAGCCTCGCCTTTGTCATTTACAATAATTTTAGATTCATCTAAATCAAAATCTATATAACCTTTTTCCACTTTATTTTTTCTAAGTATATCTGCAAGTTTCTTCATATCTTTTAAAGTATCTGCATACTTTTCATAATTATCAGGAACTATATCTTCTTCTAATATTTTATTTACTTTCTTATAAGTCATTTGAATATTAGATTTAATTACACTCTCAAATATTTCATAATCTACTACCTCTCCAGTAGAATCTATTTCCATTTCACATGAGATAGCAAGCCTATCTACATTAGGATTTAATGAACAGATTCCATTAGATAATTTATGGGGTAACATTGGTATTACTCTATCTGCTAAATATACACTAGTACCTCTATCATACGCTTCTTTATCTAACTCAGTATCTTCTTTAACGTAATGAGAAACATCTGCTATATGTACACCTAATTTATAATTACCATTAGAAAGAATATCAAGTGATATCGCATCATCTATATCCTTAGTATCATCACCGTCTATAGTAAATATAATCTTATTTCTTAAATCAGTTCTACCAATATATTCTTCTTCTAATACCTCACTAGGTAATTTATCTACCTCGTACATTACTTCTTCTTTAAAAGTATCATTTATATCATGTTTTGCAGCAATAGATAATATATCAACTCCTGGATCGTTAACATGTCCAATTATCTTAATAACTTCACCTTTAAAGTTATGATTATCCATTCTATTTAATAGTTTAACAACTACTTTATGACCTTCTACTACATCTTTTAAACTATTCTTATCTAGTATTACATTAATGTTTAGCTTATCATCATCTAATTTGAGTTCTAAGTTGTTTTTATTCTTTACTATAGTTCCAACTACATTATCTATTTCTCTTTTAACAACTTTAAGAATTCTACCTTCTAAGTCAAAACCTTTCTTAGAAGTAATTTCTGCAATAACTATATCTCCATGAATCGCACCATTCATGTTAGTTGCAGAAACATAGATATCATCCTTGCCTTCAATATCTACAAAACCATACCCTTTTTTATTTACAATTAATTTACCAGTCTTTAAATGACTATTATCAAATAACATATATTTATCTTTATTAGTATGATACACTTCAAGTTCATTCTCTAATTTCTCTAGTTCTTTTAATAACTCTTGCAGATCACTACTACTATTTAATTTTAATAAATCATTTATTTCATATACACTTAAAGCCTTATTTTCATTCTTTAATATATCTATTATTCTATCTTTCATTTTTCTATCTCCTTTGTATCCATCTCTACTTGATTAATACTATTAAATCTTTTAGTAATCTTATCTGTTGTAGTATGAATATCTTTAACATCTTTACTAACAGTTTCTATACTTCTATATAGTTTATCCCAACGTTCTTTATATCTTTTAAATTCAGTATCAAGTAGTATTAACTCGTTATGAATTACTTTTGCATACTTATCTCTTTCGATATTTTTAATTATTACTTGAATAGTTGTAAGCGTACTAATTAAAGTAGTAGGACTAGTTATCCACACTCTTTTTTTATAAGCATAATCAAGTATATCATTATGATATGCATTAACCTCTGCAAATAGCGCTTCAGCAGGTAAAAACATAATAGCCTGATCACTAGTTACTCCAGGAATAATATACTTACTACTAATGGCATCAATATGTTTTTTCATATCTATTTTAAACTGTTTTTCAGCCTGAGTTCTTACATTAACGCTATTATTCTTATCAACCATAATTTGATAACTCTCAAGTGGAAACTTAGAGTCTATAGCAATCATACCAAGTGGTTCTGGAGCAAATAATACTGAATCTGCTATAGTTCCATTAGGAAGAGTATATTGTGTTTGATATATAGTTTTATTATTAACACCAAAAACATTAGATAGGATGTGCTCCAAATTTACCTCACCAAATATTCCTCTAGTTTTCTTATCAGTAAGCACTCCTTGTAATGATACAATATCTCCAGATAAACTATCAATCTTTTTCTGTGCTTCATCTATTTTCGATAACCTTTCAAGTACATTAGTAAATGTTTTATTAGTTCTTTCAAAATTTTCATCTAATCTAGAATTTACTTTATCATTCATTACATTTAGTTTTGCATCCATTCTATCATTAAGTTTATCAAAATCTTCATTAATGTCACGAGCAAAATCACTTTTAAAATCACTAATCTCTTTTACTACTTCTAACTCTAATCTATTAATTTTTTCTACTAAGTCATTATTGTTATTCTTTCTTACTATTAAAGCAACTACTAATATAAGTAATACAACTAACAAACCAATTATTAAATATTCCATCTTATCACCATCTTCATTATAGTACATTTGTACATTTTAAGCAAGAAAAAAACAGAATATTTTACTCTGTTAAAATCCATGCTTCATACCCACCAATAATATTAATTAAATTATAACCTTTACTATTTAATATATTACATAATTGCATACTCTTTCTTCCTTTTTGGCAGTATACATAATATACTTTATTTTTATATAAATACTTATCAGGATTATAAATCAATTTATTAAATGGGATATTACAAGCATTTAATATATGATTATCATTATATTTTTCTTCACTTCTTATATCTATAATATCAACACTACCAAGATTTCTTAAATCATTTACAGTAATACTATTCAATATAATCACCAATATATTATATGATAAATAACATAATTAATCACCAAAGAAATCATCAAAGAATTGATCATCAGTTACTCCTCCATCTTGTTTTTCTTTTATACTAGATTCTTCAGGAGTAATAACCTCTTTAACATCTGCTTCAATAACTTTTTTAGATTCATCACTGTTCTTTTTATCCTCAATTTTATTTTCCGATTTTTGTTCTTGTTCTTTTCTCTCTTCTTCTTCAAGTTCAGCAATCTTCGCATCAATTCTTTTTACCATTTCATCTATATTAAATGAATTATTATTAGGCTTTGCTGAACCTCCACCAAATGGATTTGAACTCATCCCACCTAGTCCCGGAGGCATTCCATTCATTCCAGGAAGGCCAGGTAATCCTGAAAACCCACTAGGCATCCCACCAAATCCACCAAGTGGTAATCCTCCACCAGGATTAGAACCGCCAGAGCCTAACATATTATTAATTTTATCTTCTCTTTTTTTCTCAACAAAACCTTTTAAATCAAAGACCTTTACGGGTAATTTTTCATGTACTGGATATGTTGCCTTTGGATAATTAACACCCCAATCCATTTGAAAATTAGGTGTTAGTTTTGTTTTAAAAGGCATCATACGAATTCTAAGTACAATAGTTTCCCACATCTTCATACGTTGCAAATCACTTACCGTAACAAGTGGTGTTGATGAAGTTTTCTCTTTTTCTTTCGATTTAACCTCACCACACATTTTACTAATTTCTTCAAGCGCGGAAAGTTCTGAACTTATTAAGTAAATGATATTTCCACAGTTACCTTTAATAGTTTCACCATTTTCTTTACCATAAACTTCATATAGTTGCGCAAAGTTCTGAATAATAAAGGTAAATCTAATATTTCTTGAACGAGCAGCAGTAACCATAGTTGTAACATCTTTTAAAGGAGGCATATTAGCAAACTCATCTAGAATAAAATTAGTTCTATGAGGTAATTTTCCACCACTTTCTTGCGCAACAGATATTAATGTTTCATAACATTGTTTTAAGAAAATTGTAACTAATGCGTGATAAGTTTTCTTCTCATCTTGAATAACTATAAATACCGCTGTCTTTTTTCTACCTACATCACGCATATCAAAGTCATTATGCGCAAGCATCTCAGACAAGTTTTCACGAGAAGCAAATAACTTTATTTTTTGTTTAAATACTGATAATATACTTCCTCTAGTTTCATTTGGAGCCATGATTGTACTAGATGCATTAACATAAGCAGGGCTAGCAGGATCTTTATAACTAAAATATTCATTAACATACTTAGTATTACCAATCTTTTCTTCACCAACAGTAGTCATTAAGTTAATACTATTTAGGTTAATTTCTTCCTCTGCAGCATCTTCAAATAATCCTAATGATAAACCAGCAAAATAATCAGCAGAAGTATTTTCCCAAAATGGATCTTGTCCCTTAGACGATTCATCATAAAGAATATTTTTAGCAAGGTCATCTAATAACTCATTTGCTTTATCTTGATTCCCATTTTGATAAAAAGAATAAGGTAGACTCATAGGATTCCAAGAATTTCCTTGTTGTGGATCACGGAAATTTAAAAGAACTATGTTATAACCTAAATCTCTTAACATCTCAGATGTATCTTCATATATTTCACCTTTAGGGTCAGTTATAATCATTGATTCATCGTGTTTACAAAGTAATTGAACCATAGGAAGAACTGTAGTCTGTGTTTTACCTGCACCAGTAGAACCTATGACTAAATTATGATAACCTCCATCATCTACCCAAGCTTCTTTTTCATTCATAATAATAGGAATACCCGCTGCATCATTATGTTTTGCCTTAGGATCAACTTTCTTTAACTCTGCTTTCATTTCTTTATCTTTAGCCCAGCGAGAGTAATTCTTTTCCTTTTTCGCACCTACTTCAAAACCAATTCCAGTACTACGGTCAAATATATACGACTTAACACTTATTAACCCAATAATTATTCCGAGTAAAAATAGTGCGATTGTCATCATAAACATAACACCATTAGTAAACACTAAAAATATATTAGCAGTAAATGGTTCTTCCTCTACAAATGCATTAATATTAATAACTAAAAGTTGTACAACAATAAACCAAACAACAGAAAAAATGCAAAAAATCATTAAATCTTTGGGTTCAACTCTTAACCTTAGTTTCATAATTCATCTCCTAAACTTCCCCCGCCTTTTTAACTCTTCTTCTAATTATAAAAGCAGTAATTAAAATAGTCAATATAGCAAGTGCAATAATTGCTACTTTAATAGTAAATTCATGCTCATAATTGAATACATATTTGTCTTTATATATCTTTAAGTATATTTTACCATCACTATAACTATTCTTATCAAAATGCCAAACATACTCATGTTTATTATTTGATATCTTACTAGCATTACTTTCTTTTACAACGTGATTAGTCTTAATAACTATATCTAAACTATCTAAAAGAACATTATCTTCTTCTGTTGCACATTTAATCCCTTTTGAAGTAGATAGAATATAATAATTTCCATCTTTAGTTACGTTATAAGCATTAAAACATGTTTTTAATGTCGTTGATTTAGCATACTCTAAATCATTATATTTATATTTAAAATCAACACTGTTGGTTTTTATTTTTTTATTATACTCAACAAAACTTGATGCACCATTCATTATTGCATAAAACTTATTATTTTTAAAATAATTAAGTTCTTCTTTATCAGCACTTATAGAAACATTTTCTTTAAAATCTTTATCTTTTATTTCCAGTTTATAAACTGCTTTACAACCTGATAAAACAATTATTAAGCTTATAACTAATAAGTATTTAATCTTCATGATATCCTCCTACTTTTTATGACTTAATAAATATGTATATCCATTAAATAAACCACCACCACGATAGTTTCTTACTTCATCTAAGGTATATGTAGTAGTAATAACTTTTATATTGCTTGGAACATCTGCTCCATTAACTCCCCCCATGTTCCAACCTTCAGAAATGACAAGAGTACCATCAGAATTTACTTTTTCAACAATTCCTACATGACCATAATTATGAGTATTTCTTGACCAATTAATAATAGAACCAGGTTTTGCTTTATTAATATCACTACTATATTGAAAGTAACTTAAAGTTGAATTAGTTCCACCATACCAATCAATACCATTACCGGATGCTGCAAGCAATACAGATTTAGCTTTTTCTTTTAAATCATCTGTTAGGCTTGATGACTCAACAATTTCTATTGCTCTATATTTAGCATACCAAGGACATTGTGAAACATTTCCAACAGTCAAATCAAATGTACTTCCTAATTTTTCATAATCACCCTCGATATTATAATTCTTAGTTTGAAATGTTATACCATCAGAAGAAACATATTCGCCATCAGCATCATCATCACAAGCAAATAGAGTTGATGAACTATTACCGCTTGATGTTCCAGATGAATTAAGACGCGCTAAAGATATGTCATTTCCATAAAACATCTTTAATATTTTTTCAGTGCTTGTCCCTTTTTCAACCTCATATGCAGCTCCAACTGTAGGAATTCCCCAGTGATGCCCTGAAGATTCATCTGGATATAATAAACCACCAGTATATGAAGAAATTCTAAAAATATCTGCCTCAGGCATTGTATAATCATAGGCAGTTGATGGATCATTTGCATCACTCAACATATGAAATGTCCAATTACCATTTGATTTAGTTATATATTGACTAGTAGGAACAGTAACAAAATAACCAGTTACAAATTTATTATTTTTCATCATTACAATTCCTGCAGTTTCTTGAGCAGCTTTTAAATATATCTGATCGTAATGATCACTAGGATCTATTCCCCTATAAACCTGAAAAGAAGGGCTACTTATTACAGAAGTACATCCAGTTTGTGCCATTAAAAAACTTCTAGCAGCAATAGCATTAACTTTACTAATGTTTAACCTATTCTCATCATTAGATGCAGAGCCACCAAACTCTCCCTTGATAACACCAGCAACATAATCATCAAGTGAAAGAGTATTCCCGCCAACAGTTACACCACTACATTCAGCATATACTGTTCCAATCGTACTACATGTACCACTATTCTTTTCTTCTATAGGATATAAATCATCAAAGAATTCTTTATAATCATATATATCCTGTCTTTCTAATTCATATTCAGCAAAAATTTTTGAATTAAAAAGCACAATATTTATCAACAATATGACAAATAATAATCGAAACGCCTTCATAAGACCACCTCTTACATCATTTTAAACCTTACTGTTTTTTCTTATCTTTTTTATTGTAATTAAAGAACTAACTAGTATTAAAAATATTACTATCGAAACTATAGCAATTGAAGTGTATTTTTTTACATTTGATTCCCTAGAAAATTTGATATCAATTTTTAAATCGTTATAATTATCTTGATTAACGTGCCAAATATGCTTACTACCTTTTATTTCATCAGCATTAGATTTATAAACTTTGTTTTTAAACTTTATAATAATATCTAATTTTTGATTATTATATAAACAGAAAAAGCCATCATATAACTTAATTGAATAATTTTTATCATCTCGATTTAGATCATATTTATGAAAACAAGACATTATAGAATTTGATTTTTTAAAATCACTATAATTATATTTTTGTTTTAGCACAACCTTTTCATATT
>CADCIZ010000002.1 GCA_902801685.1 uncultured Erysipelotrichaceae bacterium
TAATTGGATATGATGATTCAAATACATTACTTAGATTAAATGGACAAGTTACAACGTTTGTTGATGGTAAATTAGTTGATAATGGTGAGACTATTAAAGTAGATGATGTATTTATAGATGGTAAAGATACTACTGATATTGGAGATATGGTATTAAAAGATAGAGAATTATTATCAGATAATGGTATCGTAATTGTTACTGCAACACTGGATAAAGCTACTAAAAATATTTTAGCGAGTCCAATTATTGTAACAAGAGGATTTGTTTATGTTAAAGATAATATTGATTTAATTAAAGAAGCAGAAAAGATATCACTTAATGTATTAAAAGAAAATATTAGAGGTTACTATGTAGATTATAGCAAAGTTAAATATGGTATTCGCGAGAAACTAGGTAAGTTTTTCTATAATGAAACTGAATGCAAACCAATGATAATAGTAGTAATGCAAGAAATATAAAGTGTAATTTATTTACATTTTATTTTTCGTTTGTTATAATTTATTTGCTGGAGGGTTTTAAATATGAGTAATAAGACAATTAATAGTGATTCTGTATATGTAGGTAAGTTAGTTAAATTAAGTTTAATTGAAAGAAATGATGATACTAATTCTAAAGAAAAGTATATTGCAACAAACTATGAACCATATAGAAGTATTATTTTTACAATAGATAAAGATGGTTTGTGTAATGATTTGATATATGATTCACCTAAGTATGCAATTTTAAATCATACTAATGATGATGTATATTGGAGTATGTTATTAAAAGAGAATAAGCATTGGAATATTGAACCTAAGATAGTTGTAATTGCTCCAATATGTATTGGGCCTTTATTACAAAAATTTAACTATAATAAAGAATTAACTATTGATGATATTAACAATATTAGAAAGAATATGTTTAATAATAAATTTTTAGAGGAAAACTCTTTTACTTTTGGATATTACGAATATAGAGTGCCTCATTATACTTCTGTAAGTGTAATAGGGGAATCACGTTTTCATAAACCAACATATATCAAGAATAAAATTAGATATGCGTTATTTAGAAATTTTAAAGGAAAAATATATCGCATTGGACCAATAAAGAACTATGTAGAGATGAATGAATATTGGAATGCAATAGAAACCTTTGGAAGCGATAATATATCAGATTTTTTAAAAAAAGGATTTAACGTTAGACTGAACTCTTTTAAACCATCTAAAAAAGAAGGGAAGATTAAGATAAAAACAGTTTTAAACAAGTTTTAAATGGTAATAAAATTTATCAAAAGATACTTGGTAAAAGTAGAACGTAAGTTCTTTTTTTTACATTAAAAACATGTTATAATCATTACAGGTGATGCACATGAAAGAAATAAAAATACAAAACTTAAAAGGAACAACTGATTATTTACCAGAAGAACAAGTGTTGAGAGATAAAATTATAAGTATATTAAAGAATAATTTTGAAGTATATGGATATATGCCTATAAAAACACCTATTTTAAATCAATATGACCTGCTTAGTTATAAATATGATGAGGATGCGGAAATACTTAATGAAACTTATAAACTAACAGATCAAGGAAATCGTAAATTAGGTTTAAGATATGATCTTACTATTCCGTTTTGTAAAGTAATTGCGCTTAATAAAGATTTACGTATGCCTTTTAAACGTTATGAAATAGGTAAGGTGTTTCGTAATGGTCCTGTTAAATTAGGTCGTATGAGAGAGTTTTATCAATGTGATGTTGATGTTGTTGGTATTGATAATCGTATGATTGAAATAGAACAATTAATAATGGTAAAAAAAGTATTTGATGAACTTGGTATTGATATAGTTATTAAATGGAATAATCGTAAATTAATGAGTGGATTAATTACATATTCAGGTATTAAAGAAGAATTAATTGATAAAGTTATATCTGTAATTGATCATAAAGAAAAAATAAGTAAATCTGAAATGATTAAAGAGTTTAATAAGATTGGTATTGATGATAATAAGGCTTTAAAAATACTTGATATATTTAATTTAAGTTTAGATGAATATAATGCTTCATTTAAAGATACTGATAATGAATTAATTAAAGAAGGATTAAAAGAGATTAATGAAATTAATGATTTAATAAATAAGTGTAATCTTGCTGATAATACATTATTTACACCTAGTTTAGCTAGAGGATTAAGCATATATACAGGAATTGTATTTGAATTTTTTGATAAAAAGAAACGCATATCAAGTTCTTTAGGTGGTGGAGGAAGATATAACAAAATCATTACTGATTTTATAGATGATGGTAATATCTATCCTGCATGTGGACTTTCTTTTGGACTTGAACCAATATATGCAATTTTAAAAGAAGAATTATCTGATAACAGTTTAATAGATTGTCTTATTATTCCGATGGATACGGAAGTGGAGTCGCTAGTAGTTGCAACCACTCTTCGTAATAATGGTATTAAAGTATTGGTTGAAATGAATAAAAGAAAAATAAAGAAGAGCTTTGAATTTGCTGATAAAACTAATATTAAATATGTAATAGTAATTGGAGAAAACGAGGTTAAAGAAAGCAAGTATACATTGAAAAACATGCAATCAGGTAATCAAGAATTACTAAATACTGATGAAATTATAAGTAAAATAAAAAATAATGGTTAAGATATATTTACCCATTATTTTTTTAATCATTTAATTATTATCGTTTAACATACTCTCTATAAGGGTATTAAAATCAGTTATCTTAGATAAAATAATTGATTTGCTTCTATTATCTTTTAATTTTATTTCAAATTTAAATCTATTATTATCTAGCTTTATTATATACTCATATTTAAAATCATCATAATTAATTGTAAATACGAGTATTTCATCATTATCATTAATATATTCTACACGTTTTACATTTAAAATGTAATTAACTATAATATCATAATTATTTTCATCACAGTATTTTAATATATATTTTTCAGTGTCTATTATAAGCTTTATCTGATTGTTTGTTAATATATTATTATCAATATTTTTCATAAATTCACTTCTTTCATACGTCACAAAGTCACATGTAGGTATAATTGTAATCTATTGTACCCAATTTGTCAATATAAAATATTTTTCTTTAATCGTACTATATATTATATATAGGTTGTGATTATGTGAGAAATAAATTAGGGAAGCTTCGAGAAAGAGCAAATGTAGATGCAAAATATGTATATGAGAATATAAATGTTACAAATGATATCTATTCAAAATGGGAAAATAATAAAAGAAAAGTACCTTTAAAATATATAATAGATATATGTAATTTGTTTGAAATTAAACTAGATTATTTATTAAACTTGTCTGATAATATCGAAATATCAAAAATTAAATATAGTAGTGATAAAAAGAAGATAGGTAATAAATTAAAAGAAATAAGAACTGATTTATCTATGAGTTTAAGAGAAGAATCTAAACTCACTGATATATCTTTTAATGCTTTATCTAGATATGAAAGAGGCATTAGATTAATATCAACGTCTGCATTAACTAAAATATCTATTAAGACTGGATACGATGTTAATTGGATATTAAGTGAGAAAAAAACTACTAAAAATAAAATTATACAAAATAATGGTTAAACATATTAATCGTTATTTATATATATGTAATTATATGGGATTGTCAAAATTTAACAATAAGGCACTATGCATCTTTTGTTGATAAGAAAATATATCTTAATATACAGATGAATTACTTTTTAAAAAACGAATATACTATTAGTGATATACTATTTGACATTTTATATGTTTTATAGTATATTATTATTGCATTAGAAATGCGAAATGAAAAAAAAGCTGGTGATTCCCACCATAAGAGGAACTTAAAAAAGAAGTGATTCCGACTTTGACAGGAACTTAAAAAAGCGGTGATCCCCACCATAAGAGGAACTTAAAAAAGGAAACTAGAGAGCAAACTCTAGTTTTATTATGTAATTTATTATATAATACTGTTGGAAGTGATTACATGAAAGAACAATTAATGTTAGTCAGACTAGATACAAAGTATTGTGATTATTTAAGAACGTGTGATGATAAAGTACCTTATAATCATAATGAAAAAGAATTAAGACCATTTGTCGGCGTTTTATTTAGAATAAATAAATTAATGTATTTTGCCCCTTTATCAAGTCCTAAACCAAAACATTTGAAATTAAAATCTAAATTGGATTTTCTAAAAATAGATAATGGTAAATTAGGCGCAATTAATTTTAATAATATGTTGCCTGTTACTAAGAAGAATATAATAAAACTAAATTTAGATAAAGAATGCTTAACTAAATCAGAAGAAAAGTATTCTAAACTATTAAAAGAACAAATATATTGGTTAAATCGTAATGATGAAAAGTTATATGGAAGATCTAAAAAACTGTATAATAAATATATTAATGGCACATTAGATAAAAACATTGCTAAAAGATGTTGCAATTTTAAATTATTAGAAGGGAAATGTAAAGAATACAATGCATAAGCAATTATTAAATTTTAAAAAGAATAAAACAAACAATAATGGTTAAAATATAATTAATCATTATTTTTATTATAGCCAATTTTTTGAAAATTATAATTTTGTAAATAAAAAGATATAAGATGATAATAATAATCATGTAGTCTGTTGATAGGAGGATTTATATGTTTTTTAAAGGTAAAAACGTATATAATTTTATCTTAAGTCTTCTTCTATTAATACCACTTAGACTATATGCATATTCAGACTATATAATTGCTAGTGGAGAGAATATTGGTATTAAACTTATGAGTGATGGTATTATTATTGTTGGTACTTATGATGTTGGAGGCAATAATCCTGCAACTGAGGCTGGATTAAAAGTAGGAGATATTATTGAAAAAGTAGATAATACTGAAGTAAATAGTATTGATGAAATGATTGCTAAAATAAATGATTCTAGAAGTAATGATGTAAGTATTACTTATAAAAGGAATAATGAAATAAAAGATACTACGTTAAATCTAGATAAAACTAGTGGTAATGTAAAAACAGGAATATATGTAAAGGATTCTATTACTGGAATAGGCACTTTAACTTATATTGATCCTAAAACTAAAATTTTTGGTGCATTGGGTCATGAAATAGCAGATAGTTCTACTAAGAAAATACTAGATATTAATGGCGGAACTATATTTCCATCAACAGTAACAGGTATTGTTAAATCTGGAGATGGTAATCCTGGTGAGAAAAATGCTACATTTGATTTAAGTAAAACTGATGGTAATGTTCTTGAGAATACTAATAAAGGAATATTTGGTGAATATATAAGTGATATTGATGAATCTAAACTATATAAAGTTGCAGATTATAAAGATGTTAACTTAGGTAAGGCTAAAATAAAAACGGTATTAGCTGGCAATGAAGTAGGGGAGTATGATATTAATATTATTAGTGTAACTAATAGTGATAAGATTAAAAATATTGTTTTTGAAATAACTGATAACGAATTACTTAATAAAACTAATGGTATTATTCAAGGAATGAGTGGTAGTCCAATTATACAAGGTAAAAATATAGTTGGTGCGGTAACACATGTAGTAATAGATAATCCTTTAAAAGGATATGGTATACTTATTACTAATATGCTAGAAGAAGGCGAAAACTAGAATGCTTAGGCATTCTTTTAAAATACTCTTGACTGTTAGTGAAAATAATGTATAATATTAGTTATTGGAAAGAAAACAAGTGAATGAATGATAAATGTTATATATAATTTATATAAGTCCAATATTTTAAATATTTAATTAATTTTAAAGGAGATTTATATGAAAAATGAAATTGTGTTATTTAAAAATCAACATGTAAAATTAGAAGTTAATATGAAAGATGAAACTGTATGGTTAAATGCAGAACAAATGTCGTTATTATTTGATAGAGACTATAAAACAATTAGAAAGCACATTAACAATGCGTTACAAGAAGAATTAGATAGTTCAACTGTCGCAAAATTTGCGACAGTTCAAAAAGAAGGAAATAGGGAAGTTACACGTAACATTGAATACTATAATCTCGATGTGATTATAAGCGTTGGTTATCGTGTAAAATCCAAAAATGGTATTATATTTAGAAAATGGGCAAATAAAATCTTGAAAGATTATTTAATTAAAGGATATGCAGTTAATGAAAAAAGGCTTAAATATCTTGAAAAGACTATCAAATTAATTGATATTGCTGGTAGAATTGATACTGAATTAAAAGGAAGTGAAGCGCAGGAGATAATTAAAGTTATAAATAATTATTCAAATGCTTTAAACTTACTTGATGATTATGATCACAAAAGGATTGTTAAGCCAAACGGAACTAAAAATAATAATAAAATAACTTATGAAGATTGTATGGATGTAATTAGTAAACTTAAGTTTAATAGTGATAGTAATTTATTTGCACTAGAGCGAAATGAAGGTTTGAAATCTATTATAGGTGCGATATATCAATCATATGATGGAGTTGATTTATATCCAACAATCGAAGAAAAAGCAGCAAACTTTTTATACCTAATAACTAAGAATCATACATTTATTGATGGTAATAAAAGAATAGCAGCAACACTATTTATATATTTTCTTGGAATAAATAATATTTTATATAATAAAAACGAACAGATTATTGATAATAATACACTTGTTGCAGTTACACTGTTAATCGCACAATCTAATCCTAAAGAAAAGGATATATTAATAGATTTAGTTATGAATTTTTTAAATAGAAATTAGAATGCTGAGACATTCTTTTTGTATATGGTTGATTTTTCTTGGAAAACATGTATAATAATTTACGGAAGAAGTACCTCAAATATAAAGATTATAAATAAATCACTTATTAATACTATTTAGTTTTTATTAAAAACATGATACAATATCTATGGTGAGAGAAATGTATGATTATATTATCGTTGGAGGTGGCATATATGGGAGATTAATTGCTTACAAGTTAACCAAAGAAAAATATAAAATCATGCTAGTAGATAAAAAGGATTTATCTAAGGGTTATAAACTTAATTATATGATTATTACAAATTATAGTTATAATTTTTTATGTAATATGATAGATACTGATATTGATTCTTTTATTGTTAAGAATATAAATAGTATTACTATTAATAATAAAGATTATAAAACTAATAGATATGTTTTAAATATAAAGAAGTTAAATGAATATTTGCTTAATAATATAAAAAACAGTAAAAATAAAATACTTAGTAAATCTGTAATTGATAAATATGGTTTTAAAAATAATGAGTTAGTTATTAATAATAAAAAATATAAGTATAAATATTTAATTGGAGCAGATGGAACTTTATCGGAAGTTAGAATGAATAAAACAAGAAAGATTCAAAGGTTTAATGTTGCTGCTTATATTAAATATAAAAAGAATAACGATAATATAATGGTTAAGTATAATAGTTCTAATAAATTATATGAAGAAATTATATCTGTTAGAACTAATAATATAATAAGAATTGTTAATAATAAACGTAAGAATAATATTTTTAAAGAGTTAAATAATATAAAAAATAATTATAATATTAGCTCTAAGTGTGTTGATACTTATTTAATACCTAGAGGAGATGTTTTTATTAACAGTGATAATATCTATTTTATCGGTGATGCGAGTGGTTTAATTAATCCACTAACTAATTTATCTATGGATTATAATTTAAAGATAATTAGTAAGTTTCCTAGTATTAATAATAAGAATATTAAAAAGATAAAAAAGGATATTAAAATTAAAATGGTAGTAAGTAAATTAATATATTTACCTATTATAAATAAATTAGTTTTTAAACTAATTAAGAAACTATGTAAGGAGGACATATGTTAAAAGAATTTAAAGAGTTTATCTCAAAAGGAAACGTTTTGGATCTTGCTGTTGGTGTTGTTATGGGAAGTGCTTTCTCTGGAATAGTTACTTCACTTGTTAATGATATTATCATGCCATTAGTTGGACTACTTATTGGAGGAATTGATTTTTCTGGAATGCATGCAACTGTAGGTGATGCTTCAATTACTTATGGTAATTTCATTCAAAATATTGTTAATTTCTTAATAATTGCACTTTCTATATTTATGTTTATTAAATTTATAAATAGAATATCTAAGAAAGTTAAGAAAGAAGAAGAAAAAGAAGCTGAAGAAGAGAAAGTTGATCCACAAACAAAACTCCTTGAAGAAATACTTGTAGAACTTAAAAAAAGTAACAAAAAAAGCGCTAAATAATAAGCGTTTTTTATCTGTTTGGAAATAATGATAAAACAAACATTCCAACCATTGCTATTAAAAATATTATAATCATTACTTTTTGTATTACTTTGCTCATAAGTCACCTCTACTTCACATCTAATACTAATTATAATATAAATACTTTAAAAATGGAATATTTTTTAAACTTGGTAATAGTATTTACTGGGTGATAATATGGACAAACTAAAAAAATTAATAAAATATGATAAAAAGATTATGACATTATTAAATGTAATAGCTATAATAGGTATTATTACTGGTAGTATATTTATGGTAGTTCTTAGTAAGAGTGATAAAACAACTGTACTTAACTCTATTAAAGATTTTTTTGATAAACTAATTAATGATAAGTTTGATTTTATATCAACGTTGAAAAATACTATGATAAGTAATTTATTATTTTCATTTATTATCTGGGTTATAGGTATATCAGTAATAGGTATAATTATTGTTATATTTATAATATTCTATAAGTCATTCACTCTTGGATTTACCATTTCATCAATTATTTATACATACTCAATAAAAGGTAGTTTAATTGCTTTGCTATATGTATTTCCACATATGATTATAAATATATTAATTATGCTTTATATTGGTTCCTATTCAATAAAACTATCGATTATTTTAATTAAATCTATCTTAAAAAAAGATAATCTTAATTTTAAACTATTTATTAATAATTATTTAAGAGTATATTTAATATCTATTACTTTTTTAATTACAACATCACTATATGAATCATTTATCGCACCTATTATTTTAAGATATTTTTGTGAACTTTTAATTTAAAAGTGTCTGTGATATAATATAACTAGTTTTTATGTGGGGGATTTATATATGAAAAAGTATTATAAAACTAATGTTAGTATTTTTAATAAGCAAAGTAATTGTATTTACGAAGAAATAATTGAAGAAATAGATGAAATAATTATTGAAGAAATAAGTAAGAATCGAAAATATAGAGAATTTGTAACTGGATATCCAATTAAAGCAGTTTATTTATATCCTGTTACTACAAAAGAGATTATGCATGATGCAATACTTAATATTGGTAATCCCGAAGAATTTGTTAATGACGAAATTAATGAAAAAGGAGCTGCTATATTATTTTCTCTTTCGAGTTTAAATAAGGATAATATGGATAATCATTTACATGAAGTTAATAGTTATTCAGAATTATCTTCATATATAGAAGAATTTCCTAATTCAAAGTTTTATAATGCATATAAGACTTTGGAGGATAATAATAAAATAAAAGTAAAGAAGTGATGTCATGAAAAAAGTAGTTATAGGAATGAGTGGGGGAGTAGATAGTAGTGTTGCTGCGATTCTGCTTAAGAATCAAGGTTATGAAGTAATAGGATTATTTATGCGTAATTGGGATGCTGGAGTTAATAATGATATTCTAGGAAACCCTACATTAAATAATAATATTTGTCCTCAGGAACAAGATTATAATGATGCCTTAGAGGTTTGTAAAAAACTTAATATTCCGCTTAAAAGAGTAGATTTTGTTAAAGAATATTGGGATTATGTATTTACTTATTTTTTAGATGAATTAAAAAAAGGTAGAACACCTAATCCAGATATTATGTGTAATAAATATATTAAATTTGACATGTTCTTAAATGAAGCAGAAAAGCTAGGAGCAGATTATGTAGCGACTGGGCATTATGCTAGAATAAAAGATAGTAAATTACTTAGAGGAATAGATGATAATAAAGATCAAACATACTTTTTATCGCAAGTTCCTAAAGAAAAATTCAAAAAAGTACTATTTCCAGTTGGTGATTTAAAAAAGGAAGAGGTTAGAAAAATTGCCCAAGAGTATGATTTAATTACTGCCAAAAAGAAAGATTCAACTGGTATTTGTTTTATTGGAGAACGTAATTTTAAACAATTTCTATCTAATTATTTACCAAATACTCCAGGTGATATTGTAAATATTGATACCAATGAAAAGGTAGGGGACCATATAGGTTTAATGTATTATACAATTGGACAGAGAAGGGGACTAAATTTAGGTGGAAATGATTCTCGTGGTTTTGTAGTTGGAAAAGGTTTAGATAAAAATATATTATATGTATCATTTGGGGATGAGTCTGATTATTTAATAAGTACATCTTGTATAGTTGATGAAATAAACTGGTTAAGTGATAAAAAAATAGATAAATGTACAGCGAAATTTAGATACCGTCAAAAAGACAATGATGTAAAACTTACTTGGCATGATGACTATATTGAGGTTATATACGAACAAGGTGTTAAAGCAGTTACTCCTGGACAAGCCTGTGTATTTTATAATAATGAAGAATGTCTTGGTGGTGGAATTATAAAAGAAGTTAGAAAAAATAATAAAAAGTTGTGGTATTTATAATGAAAGGTTAGGGTAGTGTGGTATGAATATTTTAGATTTATTAAAGAAGTATGAAAGTAATGATTCTGTACAATATTTAGTAAAAATATTAGGTAGTGAAGAATACTTAAATGATATATTCACAAGTACAATGGGCATTAAGCATCTAATTGATAACAGACAAATGGAATATAGATTCTATGAAATATTCCATAATGTTTATAAAAGTATTGAAAATGATAATACTATTGATGATACTATAATAAATTGCCTTATTATATTAGATTCTTTTTATAAAGGCATGAGAAAATCAATTGTTTTGGCGCAACAAGAAAAAAAACAGGCAATAAAACTATCTTTAGATGATGTTAGAATTAAACTAGATGAAAGAATAAAAAAAATGCATTCTATTGATACATTACCTAAAGATTACAAATATTATGATTATGCTTGTAGTATTAACGATGATATAAAAGAATATTCATTAGATTTGCAATATAATTTGGAATCTGGATTAAATTATAAAGAAGGATTAAACTCTGTAACAGTAATAACTCCATCTCAAACTATATCAATATTTAATGATGATTCAATTAATGGTTTAAAAGGCTCAGGACATCATGAAGCTAGTTTTGATAAAATCATAGAAACCGTATACGGAAGAAAATTTATGAATAGTATGAGTGGACAAGATATAAGAATTAGACATATTGCGCAATTTAATAAAAAAAATCATAAATTAGAGTTTAAAATGATTATTGAAATGCCATATGTAATTAATTCTACACAATTTGAATCATTAAGTAATCTTAATATTGAAATTAAGAAAATTGAAAATAAACTCAGTATAAATTTTATAGTTGGTACTGTGATGACAGATTTTGAAAATAGGGATTTTATTAAGTTTATTGAAGATAAAATAAATCTTGATGAAGTATTAGATACGGTTGCTGTAGATGATATAAAGAAAGATAAATATCAAGAAATATGTTTTATTGGTTATTCAAATTTAGAAAATCATTATAATAATATTGAATACACTAGATAGATCTTAGTAAGTAATTACTAAGATTTTTCTTTACAAACTATTGACAAAATAGGCATATATGATAAAATTATATATGTAGAAAGTAACAATACAAGGGAGGTTATATATATGGATGAATTAAACAATTTGTTACACGAATTAGGTATTTCAAAAGTAAAATTAGCTAAGTTTTTAGGTGTTTCAAGGCAAATGATTTATAACTATTTAGAATTAGACAGTGTAAATAAATGGCCAAAAGATAAAAAAGTATTATTATTTAATCTATTAGGAATTAAATCATATGACGAAATGAAAAATATTAAAGTTACTACTGACTACATATTGGATGTTGAACAAAGATTAGATAGTATAGGAAATAGAAAAAACTATATTGAAGATCCTCTAAGTGGTTTAGATAGTAAAAAGAAAGAATTATTATCTAAAACTATTGATGTCTTAAGAGAGTATATTGAAGAAGATGATGATAATGGATATAAAATAGGGGAGTACTTATTTCATTTTATACAATCACTTAGTAATAATGATGAATTAAAATATTTACTTGGATATATTGCAAAAGAAACTGGTTATGTTAAACCTAATGAATTTATTTTTAATGAAGATAAACAATATATATTTGAAAGCATACTATTTTCTGCAATGGCATTATATCATAGTGGTAAATCTTCTAAAAGTCGTTTAATTGAGGCTCATAGACGTTTTGAAACGCAAATTAATAATAAAATTGAAGAAAAAATGAGTCGTACTATGGAACTTAATAATATAAAACAACAAGCTTTAAAAGAACTTGGTTTTACAGAGATTAATGATGATAATATATCTGATGTTTTTGCAAAAATAGCAGAAATTCAATCTAGAAAAACTGCATTTAAGTAAAAAATGCTACACTTCCCCTACTTTAAATTTTTAATGAAATAGGGGAGTTTTATATATTATCTCTATTGTGAATAATTAGATTGATTTTAAACTTCTGATGAGTAGTTGTTCACTAAATGTATTTTAAAGTTAGATCTTTTTTTCTTATATTTAATAAAATGATCAATAATTAATAATAAATAAAAAAATATTTTTCGTAATATCTTTTAAATATAAAACTTAAAATTCATTAATATTATTAATTAATATAGATAATTAGTTAATAAAAATCAATTGTTTGAATAATAGATTAATATTAATATTCATTGTTTTAAACAAGAATGCAATTATCCTATAATGTATATTATGTTAACTTCTATAAAAGAGATAAAAAGGAGTATGTGTGATGTGAAAAAAAGAATACTATATATAGATATAATAAAAGTATTTGCCCTACTATTTGTTATATTCAACCACTCTGATGATATACTTATATCTAGCAAGATGTATATTAGAATAATTCATAATAGCCTATTTTATTTATCTAAATCTGCTGTTCCATTATTTTTAATGGTATCAGGCTCATTACTTATGGAGAAAAAAGATTCAATACCTAAGCTTATTAAAAGAATAATTAGAGTATTAATCCCACTAATTATAATTACAATTATCTGGACTATGACTCATTCAAATGCTATTAATATACTAGGTATGATTGATCCTTTTAATGTTAATTATTTTCCTTATTGGTTATGGTATCTGCAAGCATTATTATTACTATATATATTAATGCCATTAATTAGAATTATTACTTTAAAAAATAAAGATAAAAGTAGTTTTAAATATATAATTATTATACTTACATTATTATCAAGTATAACATTTACAGTAGTTAACATAATATTTAAGAAAAATCAATTAGTTATCACTAACCTACTTCCTATGCCAATTCTTTATTTTATATATGGATATATATTATCTAAAACAAATAACAAAAAAATAGTTAAAAATATAAGTTTTATTACGCTAATAATTGCAATTTCTATTCCAGCATATATCGCAACAAATTTAATGCTAAAAAAACAATCTTATTTCTTTTTAGATGATTATCGTAATATATATACATTTATAATATCCACTTCCCTATTCATTATAATTAAGTATTATTTTGAAAAATATAGAAAAGAAAATATTTTTACTAAAGTAATAATTCATCTAAGCAATAATTCTTATGGTATATACTTATTACATGTATTTGTAATAGAATTAATATTAAAAACAGAGTTTATTAAACAGCTTATTGAATTTAATAAATTAGAAGGAATATTTGTACTAATTATCTTAGTAATTATTATACTCGATATAATAACATCTATACTAAGGAAAATTCCAGGTATAAAAAAAATATTATAGTTAATAATATTACTGGGTGATATAATGAAAAAGAATAAAAAATCTAACAAGATGGATAAGAAAATGAATTACAATTCAGATAGTAAGATTACTAAAAGTTCTAACGATATGAAATGTGATTCACATGATTCTGATAATTGTAGATAACCCAAAAGAAAAGAAACACACTTACGTTTCTTTTTTATATTTCTCTAATGCTTTAGTTATTTGATCTGGGCAAGAGGTATCTCTAAATCCACATTTAATACCTTTTAGCTTATCGATTACATAATCAATATCTTTTCCTATACATAAGGCTCTAACACCAAGTGAATTACCTGGACATCCTCCAATAACTGTCATATCTTTAATTACATTATTTTCAATTTCAAAATCCATTCTAGATGCACAAACACCTGATGGTTTATAACTATACCTCATAAATTCTCCTTCTAATCACCATGTGGGTGAAAACTCTCAAATTCTTGTTTTAATTTTTCTGTTGATACATGTGTATATATTTGTGTGGTTGATATATCACTATGACCTAGTAACTCCTGAATTGTTCTTAAATCCGCACCATTATTAATCATATGAGTTGCAAAAGAATGCCTTAATGTATGTGGGGATATATCTTTTTTTATATTATTATCTTGTGCTAGTTTCTTTATTATTTTAAAGAATCCTTGTCTAGTCATTTTTTTGCCATGATTATTTAAAAACAAGTAATCATTTATCTCTTTTTTTAAAAATGTATATCTAATAGATAGATAACTATTTAATGCATTAGTTGCATATTCTCCAATAGGAATAATCCGCTCTTTATTCCCCTTCCCCATTGTTCTAACTATATTTTCTAAAGTATCTATATCGTATGTTTTAAGATTAATTAATTCAGATACTCTAAGTCCTGCTGCATATATTAATTCTAACATAGCTTTATTACGAACACTATAATTATCTGTTATTTTTATATCTAATATCTTATTTATTTCATCAATAGTAAGTATATCTGGTAACTTTTTTGATAATTTAATACTAGTTATATTTTCCATAGGATTAGTTTTAACATGTTTATTTATAATTAGAAACTTATAAAAAGATCTTAGTGATGAGGTATTTCTTGCAATGCTACGTTCATTATGCTTGTTATCTTTTAAATACTTTAAATAATTTTTAATATCACTATCATCTATATTATTAATAGTTTTATTTACAAATTTATTAAACATTTCTAAATCATTTCTATAAGCATCAATTGTATTTTTACTATAATTCTTATCGATTAGTAAATATGTACAAAACTCATTAATTAAATCATCTAACATAACACCACCACTATAAATATTTTAACATGAAATAATTACATTATCTAGTAATATATGATAAAATATTAGTAGTTTTAAGGAGGTGCGTATGGAACCACTAGCTATTAAAATGCGTCCTAAATCTATTAATGACGTAATAGGACAAAAACATTTAATTGGAGATAATAAAGTAATAACTAATATGGTTAATAATAACTATTTAACATCAATGATACTATATGGTAAACCTGGTATAGGTAAGACTAGTATCGCAAATGCGATAGTTAATACTTTAGATAAAAAGTATCGTATGCTTAATGCAGTTATTAATAATAAAAAAGACTTTGATGTAGTTGTAGAAGAAGCAAAGATGTATGGTGAGCTTGTAGTTATTATGGATGAAATACATAGACTAAATAAAGATAAACAAGACTTACTTCTTCCCTATTTAGAAAGTGGTTTAATTATTCTTATTGGTATGACTACTGCTAATCCTTATCATAGTATTAACCCAGCTATTAGGTCTAGATGTCAAATATTTGAGCTTAATCCTCTTAAACAAGATGATATATTAGATGGAATAAATAAAGTAATTGAGAAAAATATCCTTGAAAATATTAGCATTGATGAAGAATCTTTAAAATATATTAGTACTGTTGCATCAGGAGATTTAAGATATGCTTATAACTTACTTGAATTAGCTTATTACTCTAGTAATGATAAAATTATTAGTATAGATAAATTAAAAGAACTAGTTAATAAGCCAAATTTCTTTCATGATAAAGATTCAGATGGATATTATGACTGTATAAGTGCATTTCAAAAAAGTATTAGAGGCTCTGACGTTGATGCTGCTATTCACTATCTTGCTAGATTAATAGAAGCAGGAGATTTAGATATCATATATAGAAGAATGAATGTTATTGTATATGAAGATATAGGACTTGCTAATCCTAATATGGCTTTAAAAGTAGATGCTGCAATTCGTTCATGTGAGAGATTAGGCCTTCCAGAAGCACGAATAATCCTTTCTAACGTGGTAATTGAACTAACCTTATCTCCTAAGTCTAATAGTGCTTATTTAGCTATTGCGGAGGCTTTAAACGATATAAATAAGGGTAATGTTGATGATGTTCCAAAGCATTTACAAGCAAACAGTCCAAAATACTTATATGCTCATGATTATGAAAATCATGTAGTTAAACAACAATACCTGCCTAACAATTTAAAACATAAAAGATATTATAAGCCACAGAATAATAAGAATGAAGAAATACTTAAAAATATTAATGATAAACTAAAAAAGATAATTCATGGATGATTATCTTTTAATATTCTAAGCAGCTTCATGATACTTATATTTATCAATAAGTATTTGTTCTAATATTTGGTGTTCCTTCTTTTTTCTATTTCTTATTTTTGTTTCCTTTACTGGATATACACTTGCAACGTAAAGTGTATCATCTTTTGATTGTTGTACTACAACTGAAACAGGTTCAAGTAAATATTTATAATATTCTATACTTTTTTGTTTTAGATTATATGAAACATAATCAGGACAAGATATGATATCTTTAATGTGTTTTAAGGTATAGTCTGCACTTTCATTGGATATGTACTCATTTATATATTTATAAATATGTTTATACAACCCAACTGATTGATATATTTCTTTATCTACAGAAATATCTAAGTGCCATTTTTCAATTATTCTTTTTGATAAGTGTCCAATTATAAATGTTTTTCGGCTGTTTTTCAAGATGTCATCCTCCTAGAAAAAAAACAGGGCTACAATCATTAGAAAGTAACCCTATATTAATCTTTGAGTAATTAAGTAGGACTTCTATTCCCTACATATCTACTTTCAGTTATAAAACTTACTCTGCCTTCTATAAGAAGTGTGACGGACGAAGATTTTCCGCCTTTTAATTACTCATTATTTATAACAAGATTTATCTTACATTCTTCCTGTTACAAGAATAATTTAACACAAATAATATAAAATATCAATAGTTAATTAAAATTAATTTGTATCAAACTGGTGATTATTATACTACAAATCATTTATATGTCAAATTAAAATTAACATTGGATAGTGTCAAATAATCCTAGTCTTAAATTATTTATCATCTTTTTATATTCTAAGTAAGAATAACTCTAAAGCAAGATTTTTATCTATCTCTCCTGATTTTATTTTAATATCTAAATCTGCTAGTTCTTCTAAGTGGTTTAATAAAACATCCGATGTATACCTATATCCTTTTTGAATAGCAAGATGTACTGGATACTTTTTTGAATGTAAGAGATTAGATATATCTTCTTCTGTATATCCTTTACTAGTTAGTATCTTTGCTTGATACATTAATCTAAATTGATTGGCAAGCATTACTATTATTTTAATAGGTTCTTCCCCTACTTTTAACATTTCTTTATATGTCGTAATAGATTCTTTTTTATTTTTGTTTATAATATTATCTATAAATTTAAATATATTTATATCTATCTTTTCATGAGTACAGCTAATTATATCATTATCAGTAATTATCTTATCATTTATCTTATAAATCTTAATCTTTTCTGCTTCATTAGATAGACTATTTAAATCATTCCCTACTCTTTTAATAAATAAATTAATTGTATTATAACTAATATTATAACCTTCAAACAATTTCTTTACATAATTATTTATATTAGTAATCTTATTAAATTCTTCAATCTTACCTTTTTCTTTAATAAGTTTATATAGTTTTCTTCTAGAATCAACTATATCACTATTTACAACAAATACTAGTATTGTATTCGGATTATAGTTTTCTATATACTTCTCAAGTTCAGTTGTATCAATACTTTTCTTACTAGAAAATAGTAGTTCATTATTTACAATTATTACTTTTTTATCATCAAATAATGATATTGTCGATGCATCTTCTATTATATTAGATATTAAATCATCTTCATTATATTTAGAAATATTAATATCAGCAATATTCTCTTTTTTTATTATTTTGTTTATATAATCAGTAATTAAAGCATCAAGTGTTCCAAAAAGCAAATATATCATTTAGTCTCCTTAATATCTTCTAGTTTAACGCTAACAAGTTTACTGATACCTGACTCTTGCATTGTAATTCCATAAAGAACATTAGCAAATTCCATAGTTTTTTTCTTGTGGGTTATAACTATAAACTGCGTTTTTTCTTTTAATTTTAGCAAGTATTCTCCGAATGCTTCAACATTTACTTCATCAAGCGCAGCTTCTACCTCATCAAGAATACAAAAAGGCATACTTCTAGATTTTAATATAGCAAATAATAAAGAGATTGCTGTAAATGTTTTCTCACCACCACTAAGTAAACTAATATTCTTAAGTGTTTTTCCTGGTGGAGATGCAATAATATCAATACCGGTTTCGAGTAAGTTATCTTTATCAGTTAATTCTAACTTTGCAGTTCCACCTCTAAATAATTCTTTAAACGTTTCTTCAAAGTTTTTACTAATAATATTAAATGTATCTAAGAACTCTTTTTCCATGATTTTATCCATATCTTCAATTATAGTAAGAAGTGTATTTTCCGCATTAACTAAATCATTTTGTTGATTAATTAAGAATTCATACCTTTCACTAATTCTATCATATTCTTCAATAGCGCCTAAATTAATTACACCTAGTGCTTTAATTTTTCTCTTTAGACTATTTGCTTTTGTTCTAGCACTACTCTCATCTTCGTCTAAAATATAAATGCTTTTTGCTTTTTCATACGTAATTGTATATTCTTCATTTAAAGTATTAAGTAAATTATCTAGTTTTACATCTGCTCTATTTACTTCAATTTCTAAGTTTTTTAGTTCTTCACTCTTTAGAGCATATGTACTATTTTCTTTCTTAATAGAATATTCATAATTATCTAGAGTATCTTGTAATTCTTTTTTCTCATTATTTAAGATATCTATTTTACTTATTATCTCATCCTTAGTATTAACTGCTTTATAGTATTCATTTATAATCTCTTCTTCTTCAACAGATAAGGAATCATTTATTATATTATTAGTACCAACAAGTTCATTTTTAATCTTATCTAATTTTTCATTTAAATTATTAACTTGAATCTTCTTAGAATTAATCTCATCAGTTATAACTATCTTATCTTTGTTAATTAGATATAATTTATCTTCTATTGCTTGGATAGACGCATCAATAGTATTAATTTCGTTTTCTATATTCTTAATACTATTAACAACACCATTTTCTTCTTTAATCTTACTTTCTAGTTCATACTTATCTAGTATAACATTTCTGATTTTTATATTACCACCAGTAAGAGAACCACCAATATTTATAACATCACCATCAAGAGTAACTATTCTATTAGAAAAATGTATTTTTTTACTTAATGAATTTGCAACATCTATATTATTAACTACAATAATATTACCAAGTAAATTCTTAATAATATTAGTATATTTAGGATTGTATTTAACAAGATCTGATGCAATACCAATAAATCCATCTACTTTTATTGAATTTAATGCATTATCGTTAATATACTTTTCTTTAATATTGTTAAGTGGTAAGAATGTCGCACGCCCTATTTTATTTTCTTTTAAATAATTAATTGCTTCTTTAGCAGAAATCTCATTATCGACAATGATAGAGGAAGTACTAGTAGATAGAGCAATGCTTATTGCTTTAGAATACTTCTCTTCTACCTCAATAATATTACCTACAGTATCATGAATACCCCTAAGCTTAGGATTATTAAGTACACTTTTAACAGCATAAGGCATACTAGAATTATTATCAATATTATTTCTTAATACTTCTATTTCACCTTTTAATTTATTATCTAATTTAACATAGCTATTTAAATCACTAATTAACTTATTCTTATTAGTTTTAACTTTATCATACTCATCATTCTCTATTTTTATTTTTTCATTAATTTTATTATAATTAGCAACTTTAATTTCAATATCTCTTAAAATGCTATTTATATCATTTTTAATACTTGCTTCTTCTTCTTTTAAAGCTATTATATTATTATGTAATTTAACATTATCTACTTGATATTTCTTTCTTTCTAGAAGAATATTTTTCTTACTGTTAATCTTTTCTACCTCTTCAGTTATAGCAAGTAATTTATTATTTAATTCTTTAATCTCGCTATCTTTTTTATTAATCTTAACCTTTATATCAAGTGTTTTAGCCTCTACTTTAGAATTAGAAGTTGCAATAGATGTAATCTCTTCTTTTAATTTTTCTATTTTATCTTTATTTTCTTGATATACATCATTAATATTAGTAATATCTAGTACAGCTAAAGATATTTCTAATCTTTTTAAGTTTTCAGATAAATCTTGATATTCTAATGCACGCTCTTTTTGTTCTTTTAATGGTTCTACTTGTACTTCTAACTCACTTATAATATCATTAATTCTATCCATATTAGCATGAGTTCTATCAAGCTTTCTAAATGCTTCTTCTTTACGTTTACGATATTTAACTATTCCTGCAGCTTCTTCAAATATAACTCGTCTAGATTCTGGTTTACTAGATAGTATTTCTTCAATTTTACCTTGCGAAATTATATTAAAACTTTCTTTTGCAATTCCACTATCCATAAGTATTTCTGTAATATCTTTAAGTCTTACTTTTTCACCATTAAGAAAGTATTCATTAGTACCATCTTTATATAGTCTTCTTTTAATCGATACTTCATCAAAACTAAGTGGTAGATAATTATCAGTATTATCAAATATTAAAGTAACACTTGCCACATTCATACCATTACGACTTTTAGATCCAGCAAATATTACATCAGTCATCGAATCTCCTCTTAAAGATTTTACTGACTGTTCACCTAGCACCCAACGTACAGCATCAACAATATTACTCTTCCCACTACCATTAGGTCCAACTACACCAGAAATATCATTATTAAAATCTATTACTATATTATCTGCAAATGATTTAAAACCGTGCGCGATTAATTTCTTTAAATACATCTTAGTACTTCCCTTCTACATTCATACTTAACTATTATAACAAAATTGAATAAGAAAAACAATTAATTTTCAAGGTAAAATAAAACAATTCGTATGATTACAAATTGTTTATTTATCATCTTTTTTCTTTATTTTTTGTTTCACACCATCTGTACTATTCTGATAATCACTAAGATTGATAACTGGCTGATTAACTATAATATTCTTATCTGATTTAGTGATTAATTTTGTTAGATATAAAGCAAACTTTTTCCTTGATATAGGCATAATCATTTTAGAACTATATGCTTTTTTATTTGCATATTGATGTTCTTTTTTACTTATATTAACAAGTGGAATAATACCATCTAATTCAGTATTATTATCTAATTGCTCAATAAACTCATCCATTTTCTTTAATCTAACATCTGCAAGTTCAATATTGTGCTTATCTTCATCAGGTAAATCAAACCCTAGTTCAGTAATTATCTCACTAACACCAGCATTAATATTAATGTTTTCATAAATATCATAATACTTAAATACTTTCTTTACTGCATGATATTTCTTACCTACTACAACATCATAATTATAAATAACTAAATGATTATTAATAACCTGATATCCTAAAGTATCACAAAATGGATCAAGTTCTATTCTGTCAATAAAATATACTTCATCATCTGTTACATTGTAAAAGTCAGAATAATATCTTTCTTCCTTTTTATGCTTAGTATCTAATGTTTCTTTAATATTTAAAACTTGTATTGTACAATTTTCTTTGTATGGAATCGATGATGTTCCAATTAATTTTTCTTCTTTCATATTATCACTATTTTTCTTCTAATACTTCCTTATATACGCTTACTAGTTCTTTTCCTACTTTTTTAATATCATGATCAAGTGCGACTTGATATCCTGCTTCAGTTAAATCTGGAAGTTTCCCTTCTAAAACATCTACTATTTTTTCTTCAAAATCATCAATATCTTTAGCCTTATAAACATTTACTCCATCTTCTAACCAATCTTCAAAGACGCCAATATCACGAATAACTGCTTTTGCTTTCATACTACAAGCCTCAAGTATTGGAATGCCTTCAGTCTCTTCTAAAGTTGGGAATATAAATAGGTCACATCCACTATATGCACCTATCAATTCCTCTGGCTCAACATAACCTGGAAATGTTAGATTATCAAGTTCTGTATTTACTGCTTTTCTAACTTTCGCAGGAGATGCAGCAAGTGGAGAATGTCCAAACCATATAAACTTATATTCTGGAAGTCTCTTTGCAAGTTCTACAAAGTCTAAAATTCCTTTCCGTTCAATATATAAACCGACGCCTATTATAACTCTTTCACCATCATTTATGCAATACTTTTTTCTAAATTTCTTACCTAATTCTTCATTTCTTGTGAAAAATTTAGTGTCAACACCATTACTTATAGCTGTAATTGGAACATCTATCCCGTATCCTTCTAATAATCTTTTAGAATATGGTGTTGGCGTAAGTATTCTGTCTCCTAGTGAATAACAGGTAATTAGCCATTGTTTAAAAGGAACAGAGACTAAATTAGATCCAATAAATGAATTCCTAAAATCTTCTTCTGTTGAGTGAGCGTGGTAAATAATTTTTTTACCTTCTTTCTTTGCTTTCTTGGCAAACAAATAAGACTTTGGTCCATAAAAATTTATATGTAAAATATCATAGTCATCTTCTAGATTTGTTGTGTAATCAATTTTATTTTCTTCTAAGGCACGCATTTGGTGCTTTATTGCTTTACCCAAACCTGACTTAGAAATTGTTTTTAATCCTTCTGTATATAATAATACTCTCAATTTAATCACCATATACATTGTATCATGTTTAGATTTTTTTTTAAAGATGCATATTTACAAGTATTACATCTTCCCCTATTTTTTCTATTTGATTCCATTTAACAATAAACTCGCCACTACTTGAAAATCTGGAGATAAAAAATTTTGTTTTTTCTACTATTAACCCTGATGAATAGCCATCGGAATTAATATCTATATCTATAATATTACCTATCATTTTTCCATCATTTATATTTACTATGTTTTTATTTTGTAACTCTGATAAACGCATAATACCACCTATTTAAATATATGCAAAATAAAAGAGGATATAAATACCCTCTACCAATTCAAGAGATTACTAAAATAGAATTGGTTTGCGCATTGATGATTACTATTAAATGCGCAGTACTCACATATCTTGAGTACAAATACATGATAACATAATCAAGTGGTGATTGCAACTAGTTTTCGAAAATATTTCAATTAACTTTTATTTTCAAATATACAAAGGTTACATTTTTCTTAATATATCTAATCCATGTCCTGAGGCACCAAGGATATCTAATCTTTCGCAAATAGATAAATGATACTCAATATATTTATTAAAAGTAACCTCATCCATCTTATTAATTATAGGTCTAATATAGTTAGTAGGTCCATCTGGCGTAATTATTTTAATTCTTTCCAATTTTACTTCATCATTATATTTATTAATATCTTCTAACCTTACATAACTATATAAATCAGTCTCTTTTGGAGTAATATGAAATGTATCATCTACTAAATTATTATTAATTGAATCTATTATTTTATTTTCTTTAAATCCATGGGTAAGTACTGCATATTCATTCATAATATAAGCAACCATAATAATACCATTTTCTCTAGTTACTCTTTTAGCCTCACTTAATGCTTTTATTTTATCTCTATCACTAATTAAATGATACATCGGTCCAAATAGTAATACTAAATCAAATGTATTATCACTAAATCTAGATAAATCAATTGCATTGCCTTGATAGGCACATACATTATCACTCCTAGATTCAATATATCTTAAATTATGTTTAACAAGTTCAACAGCAGTAACATCATATCCATCTTCAGATAGAGGTATACAGTAAGCACCAGTACCTGCTCCAATATCTAGTATTTTAGGATTATCAAATTCTTTTAAATACTCTTTAATATACTTCATAGTTGTAATATATTCTACGTATCCACCACGAGAGTTAAACCTTTTATCTTCATTAAATTTATTATAATATTTAACTAAATTTTCTTCATTCATATTATCCCTCAAATAAATAATAAACTATTTTTTTAAGTTATACAACAAATTAAGTATATTTTTTTAAATATTTGCCATAACATATGTGAAAGGAGAAATTATGGCACGTCATAAAGTAGAGATTTGTGGCGTGAATACTGCGAATATTCAAGTATTATCTAATGAAGAGATGTTAGATTTGTTTAATAAGTATAAAAATGGTGATGATAAGGCAAGAGAATTACTTATAAATGGTAATTTAAAACTAGTACTCAGTATTTTAAAGAAGTATAATAATAGAACTGATAATATGGATGATTTATTTCAAATAGGTTGTATTGGACTTATTAAAGCAATCGAAAATTTTGATTTAAATCATGAAGTGAAATTCTCAACTTATGCAGTACCTATGATATTAGGTGAGATTAAAAGATACTTAAGAGATAATAATAGTGTTAGGATTGCTAGAAGTATTAAAGATATTTCATTTAAGGCACTTAGAGTAAAAGAGGAACTTACTAATAAAAATAATAAAGAACCTAGTATTAAAGAGATTGCAGATATTCTTAATTTAAATGAATTTGAAGTAAGTAATGCTCTTGATAGCATGCGAGATACTGTTAGTATGTTTGAACCAATTTATAGCGATTCTGGAGATACCATTTACTTATCTGATCAATTAGAAGATAAGAAAAGTAATATGCATAATATTGATGAAAAAATAGCTTTGAAAGACGCTATTAATAATCTTAAAAATAGAGAAAAATATATTATTGAGCAAAGATATATGATAGGTAAAACACAGATGGAAATAGCAAGTGAATTAGGAATATCTCAAGCACAAATATCACGTATTGAAAAAAGTGGTTTAGATAATATAAAAAAGAATATGGATATACATAAATGAAATAGAGTAACGCTAAAATAATAGTGTTGCTCTATTTGTCTAATAACCAATCTAATGTATTTTTTACAATTATTCCTTCTTCATTAGATGTCGGCATTTTATCTAATGTTAAAATTATTTTTTCATAATTATCATTTATTTTTCTAAGAGAGTTTAGTTCTCTTTGCAAAGTATTATTGGTATTATCTTTTAATGTTTCACATACTTGAACATATATTTTTCCGGTATCTTTTATTGCAACAAAATCAACTTCTAAATCATCCATTTTACCAACGTAAACATCATATCCCCTTCTTTTTAGTTCCAGATAAATAACATTTTCTAAAATATAGCCTCTATCTCCTATTTTACGTCCTAATATAAAATATCTTAATCCTAAATCAGATACATAATATTTATCAATTGTTTTTAAGTATTGTTTTCCTTTAATATCATATCTTGATGCTTTGTATAAAAGAAATGCCTCAGTAAATGCTTCTAAATACTTTTCTACAGTTTTTACATTAATTGGTCTTCCATTACTCGTCATTGTATTGGCTATATTATTACTAGAGACAAGATTACTAATATTATCTAATGCAAACGTAGCCACACTTTTAAGCATTGCCTCATCGCTTATTCCTTTTCGAGTCATAATATCTTTTATAATTAAATCATTATAAAGATTGCTTATATATAAAGAAGCATCATCCTCGTTATCAAAATTAAGTATATATGGAAAAGAACCAAACGAAATATATTTTTTATACAATTCTTCACTATCTTCAATATTAGTAGCGCTTTTATATTCCTTAAAAGATAATGGTAACATTTTAACTTCTATATATCTTCCAGATAATAGAGTTGCAAGTTCACTAGATAATAAATTTGCATTAGAACCTGTTATATATATATCTACATTTTTATTTAAATATATACTATCAACAGCCTTTTCAAAATACTTTATTATTTGTACTTCATCTATAAATAAGTAATTTTTCTTATCACTCTTTAAATTATCATTTATATAATTATATAAATCCATGTAATTCTCTATAAAACTATATTTTAAATCTTCTAAATTAATACTTATTATCTGACTATTATCTACTCCATTTTCAAGTAAATACTCTTTATAGATTTCAAATAAAGTACTTTTACCACACCATTTAATTCCAGTTATAACTTTTATTAAATCTTTATCTTTAAATCTTTTTAAAACATCTAAATATTCATTTCTTTCTATCATATTAATCTTCCTTTCACTATTATTATAATGAATAATTTCATTAAACCTAAGTTTTTGTATTACCAATACCAAAACTTTATAATTTTATATATTTTTGGTATTAGCAACTGGAATTAAGATTAAAAAGAAAAAGTCATAAAGACTTTTAAAAACTACCACGTTTTCTTAAGAATGAAGGAATGATATCATCATCGTCATCATCATCTGAATCATCGATTACGTTGTTTGTTGTAAAAGATGGAATAGTTTGCCTTGCAGTTTCTCTTGATTGTGTTGCTGGTTGTTCTTTTGGAGCATCAACTTTAACAGATGCTTGATTATTAGCTGAATAAGAATGATATAAAGGTTCTCTATTATCTTCAAATCCAGTAGCAATTACAGTAACGATAATTTCATCATTTAAATTCTCATTTATCACTGCACCAAATATTGTATTAATATCTGTATTGGCACTACTTCTAATTACTTCTGCAGCTTCTTCTACTTCAAATAAAGTAAGATTATTACCACCTGTAACATTGATAATTGCATCAGTAGCCCCACTAATACTAGTTTCAAGTAGAGGGGATGCAACAGCCTGTCTTGCTGCTTCTGTTGCTCTATTTTCACCAACACCAATACCAATACCAATTAAAGCACTACCACGGTTTTCCATAACAGTCTTAACATCAGCAAAGTCTAGGTTGATTAATCCTGCAACAGCAATTAAATCTGATATAGATTGTACACCACGACGAAGTACATTATCAACTTCTTTAAATGATTCAAGTAAAGGTGTAGATTTATCAATAATCTCTCTTAACTTATCATTTGGAATAACAATTAGTGTATCTACATTCTTCTTAAGTTCTTCAATACCTACTAATGCTTGTTCCATACGTCTTTTACCTTCAAACGAGAAAGGCTTAGTAACAATACCTACAGTAAGTGCACCTAAATCTTGAGCAATTTGAGCAATTACAGGAGCAGCTCCAGTACCAGTACCACCACCCATTCCACATGTGATAAATACCATATCCGCACCACGAAGTGCCTCCTCAATTTCTTTTTTACTCTCTAGGGCAGCTTCTCTTCCTATTTCAGGTTTAGCCCCTGCTCCACGACCACCAGTAAGTGATTGTCCAATTTGTATTTTGTTTGGAGCCTTAGAACAATTTAATACTTGCAAGTCAGTATTTGCAACTATAAACTCTACTCCCTTAACTCCAGTTTCTATCATTCGGTTAACAGCATTTCCACCGCCACCACCGATTCCTATTACCTTAATTTTTGCAATTTGATCCATTTCTAATCCAAACATATAACTAATCCTTTCTAATCGTTAAAGAAATATCCAAATATTTTTCCTAATGTTGAATCTGGCGCATCAGAAATACCCTTAGTATCCTCACCATCATCTATCATTGTATAATTTTGTCCCTTTAATTTAAGTTTACTTATAAAATAAACTATGTTTCCTACTACAGATGAGTATTTATTATTTCTTACTCCTACCATCTTCATAGAACCTATATTTATATTTTCTCCAAATATGTCATAAGATGCATACTCAAATGCTGCTATGTTTGACATACCTCCTGTAATAATAATATAATCAATTCTTTTACTTGTCAAGGTATTTAACTCATTTTTAGACAAATTAAGTATATCCTTGATACTATTTTCCACTACTTCACTAAGTTCATATTGATTAATTTTAATATTGTTTCCAGTATTATCCATAACCTCAATAAAATCATTAGATCTAGCATGTTTTTTAGCAGCTAATGCATATTTATGTTTAATCTTTTTAGCAACTCCTACATCTATGTTAAAATAATTAGCAATTGCCTCATCTACTCTTTTACCACCTGAGTTTAATATAGTACTTTTAACAATAACACTCCTATTATATATCGAAATACTAGTAGTATCACTACCAATATTTATAATAGCAGATACCTTATCTTCAAAGTTTTTATTCTTAAATGAATACATATCACCAATATTATTAATAGAAATATCTACAACCTCAATACCAAGTTTCTCAAGAAGTCCTAATACCGAATAAACATTCTTCTTAGGTACAGTTACAACAACAGCCCTAGTAGATAACTTACTACCCCTAAGACCTACTGGATCTTTAATAGACATCTCATCATTAACTTTAAAATCAATAGGCAATACAGTTACCATCTCTCTACCTTCTATTTTCTTAGTACTAATGGCAACCTCTAAAGATTTCATTACCTCACGACTAGTAATAGTATTATTAGTATCTATTTCAATAGAACCTTTAATAATATTATACTCAGCAAGATAACTAGGAACACTAGCAATTACCTTATCAACCTTAAAACCAACCATATCAGATATATCTAAAAATGCTTTATTAATACATGCTGCAGCCAGATCTACATCAGTAATTAACCCCCTCTTAATACCTTTAGACTTACAACTAGTAGCCGCAAGTAAATTAAGTTTATTCTGATATAACTCACATACCGCAATCTTAATAGAATCAGAACCAATATCTAAACTAGTATAAATATGCTTCATTTATTCATCTCCTACACTACTTTAACCATTATACAATATTTTTTAAGAAATGTAAAAGAAAAATTAGCCATTTTGACCAATTTCCACTAATTCCCTATAAATTTTTTATCTCACCAGTAGATAATTAAGTGATATAGGCGCTAAAACATACTATTACTATCCATATAAGAATTCACCTGTACCTTGATTTGTATAAAATTCTTTTGTTACGGTATCATATAATCCAGGTTTATTATCAGATTTACGATAACATGGTTGAAAATGTCTACTAATATTTGTTCCATCTTCCCATATCCATAATTCATATAACTTAATGCTCGATAAACTTAATGAATTATAATACGCACCAAAAACTATTGCAGTAGAAGTCGTTTCAAAATTTGAACTTGGATTAGTATAATACAAGTTGTTATTAACATATTGATTCACACCATTTCTCTCAAACTCAACAATATTTGTTGAAGGTATTATACTTTGTGATTCATTAGATTGTGGTTTCCATGTATCACCATATAGCGTTTGAATTTTTGCGTTTGTCGTACCATCTTGAGTAGTTAAAATCCAACCCTTAGAAATATCATGAGCATCTCCAAATACTCTTGCAGTTGATGAACCTGCAGAATATTGATATTTAATTTTAACTCTACTATTTTGATTTAATTTAATGCCGGTATCAATATACTGTGTTCCTGTACTTTCTATATAATCAACTTCAGTATACCCATTCCCATTATAATCACAATAATCTTGTTCACAAGGTGGAATATATACTGCACTACACTCTTTCTTATCTACTATCTCATACTTAAAACCTTTATTATAAGTTATTTTGACACTCTTTGTATTAGTTATATCTACATCATCTGTAACATTCTTTACAGGGGATTCTAGATATTCTTTTTTAGTTAGTGTACTAATAGGTAAGCAATAAGTATTATTATCAGTTTTATCAAACTTATCATGATTATCTGCTACATAACTCTTTGCTGCTGCTAGTACTATATTATTTGTTGTAGTATCTACATCTGTTTTCTTATTTTTAAGTGATGTTGCTATTTTAGGTATAACTAGTATAAATATTAATCCTATAATTGTAACAACTGCAAGTATCTCTATTAACGTAAATCCTTTTTTCATACAATCCCTCTAATTCTTAAATATTTCAAAGTATTCTCCACTATCTAGATATAGTATACCTTTCTTATCTCCTAGTGTAGATACTATTTCATCATAATCGTTTATTTTATCAAATTTTGATAATGTTAAATATACATATATTCCATCATTCATAGTTAAATAGAATCTTTCATTATCTATACCATTAGAATCATATTTGATCTCTGAAATACGTTCTAATATATCTAAATCTACTGTTCTTAATGCATTTATAAAATCATTATATATATCATCTGGTATATCATTAGTAACTATAGGTACTATATGCTTATCATTTGTAGTTTTTAAGTTATATAGATATGTTTTATCATGATAATAGAATAATGGATAGTTTTCATATACTTCTATATATACTTGATTAAAAAATCCTTTTTTATATACTTTAGCTTTTCTAATATATAAGTTTTTCTCTAACTTAGTTTTTATAGATAATGTATTAGCATCTATTATCGTTGGATAATCTTTTAATCGTGCTATATCTATAATCTCTTCATCAGATAAGTAATTATTGTTTTTAATATATATATTAGTAATATGAGTATTAAGTACTGTAAATACAGTTATAAATATTATAATAATTATTACTAAAAATATAATTAAAGCCTTCTTCTTTAATCTACGCTTAGATTTATTCCTTTTATTCTTTTTTTTCATAAGCACCTATTCTACAAATTCTTGTTCAACCTTTAAATCAATATTATATTTCTCTTTTACTTTAGATTTAATCTCCTTAATAAGTTTCTTAATATCATCACCACTCGCATTACCTTTGTTTATAATAAAATTAGCATGTTTTAAACTAACCATCGCATCCCCTATAGAATATCCTTTATATCCAATTTCTTCTATAAGTCTTCCTGCATAATCTCCATCTGGATTTCTAAATACAGATCCTGCTGATGGATATTCTAGTGGTTGTGATTCTATTCTTCTTTGTTTTCTATCTTTTATTACTTCCATTATTGCATCTGTATCACCTTTACGAAGTAATAGTGTTGCTTCTAAACATATATAACCACTCACTTTTTGTAAGAAACTACTACGATAGTGGAAATCTAAATCTTGATTAGTAAGTATTTTAATCTCTAGATTAGGATCTAATACTTTTACTGTAGTAGTAATATAACCCATGTCCATCTTATAGGCTCCTGCATTCATGTATATTGCCCCACCTACAGTACCTGGTATACCTGATGCAAACTCTAATCCAGTAAGTCCTCTACGTGCCGTACGAAGTGCGAGTTTAGTTAAAGGATATCCTGCACCTACAGTAACATAGTTATCATTAAATTCTAACTTATTAAAGTTATCTAATTTTATTAATATACCATTATATAATGAATCTGAGAATATTAAGTTAGAACCATTACCTAGTATTTTATGTTTAATTTTATTATCTTTTAAGAATTTAAGTAATTTAATCAAACCTCTTACATCATCAGGAATAACAATACCAAGAGCCTTACCACCTGCTTTATAAGTAGTGTATTCTCTCATATCTGCATTCTTAATAACTTCTCCAATATTTAATTTTTCTATTTCTTCTATTATTTCCATAACTACTTCCTATCTATTAGTTTTTTAATATTATTATAAATAATAGTCGCACTGTCATTTACTTGCATGCTTTCCAAATTCTTTTTCATATCTAAATAATATTTTTTATCATTTAATAATTTATTAATATTTGAATCAATATTATCAAATGTTAAATTTTTTTCTTCTACCATTAAAGCAGCATTTTTATTTACTAAATCTAAGGCATTTTTATATTGATGATTATTAGGTACAAATGGAGATGGTATTAATATTGATGGTACAGTAAGTGCTATTATCTCACTTAATGTAGATGCTCCTGCTCTAGTTATTAAAATATCAGTATCTTTAAATAATCCAGCAAGATTATCTAAGTATGGTAATAGTTTTACATTGCTAGGATGTTTAATAGATTTAATATCTTCATAATTATTCTTACCAGTAATATATAATACTTCATACTTTTTATCACTAAATTTGCCTATATTTTCTTTCATAAATGTATGAACGTTTTCTGCACCTAATGATCCCATTACTACAACTACTAATTTCTTTGTTTTAGAGAAGCCTAAAGTAGTTTTATCTATCTTTTTAACTTTCAATGCATTCTCTCCACAAGGATTACCAGTAAATATTACTTTTTTAGTTGGAAATTCACCCATCGATGATTTTAATGATACACCTATTAAATCTACGCAATCTGCCATCATTAAGTTAGCCTTACCAGCTACACTATTTTGTTCATGAATAAAGGTCTTATAACCTAATTTGTGCGCAGTTGTAATTACAGGAAATGTAATATATCCCCCTACTCCAATTACTATATCAGGATTAAATTCTTTAATAATTTTCTTTAACTCTCTTTTACTTTTAAATAAGCATTTAATTGTTTTAAAGTTTTTAAATATATTTTTTCTATTAAATCCATACATTTCAATACCAATAAATGGAATATCATACTTAGGTACAATATCTTTTTCCATACGATTATGTGTACCTATATATAAAAACTCACTCTTTGGTTCTTTTTCTTTTATACAATTTACTATAGCTAAAGCCGGATAGATATGTCCACCAGTTCCTCCTGCACTTATAATTACTCTCATATGCACTCTCCTACTTAATTATATCATGCTTTTTATATTTTTTTACAATAAAATTAAAGGTAGTGTTAAACTACCTTTATAAAATATTGAGTACTATTTTTTTATTGCCCATTGTCCTGTCTTATTTGAACCTATTCTTTCAATTAATCCCTTATCAATGAGATTTTTTATATTCCTTTGAACTGTTCTAACATTAACATCTAACAATCTTGCAATTGTTTCTTGATTAATTCTTGGTGATTCTTCAATTAGTTTTATATATAATTCATCCTCTTTTCATAAATGATCTAAACTGATTATAGAACTTAAAATTTTAATTATCAATGAAATGTCAGGATAAATGTCGGGATAAATGTCGGGATAAATGTTAAAAGAAAAAACTAGATTTAATACTAGTTATTAAAAGAAAAATTTCATGTTCTTTTATGACATCACATCATTTATCCTTCTCTCTTAAAAATCTTTTTAGCAAGAAAGTTAAGAAATAAGGAAATGTATAAAATTTACCATTAAATCCAATATTCTTATTACATAGTTTTATACCATATTTAATCTCTTTATATTTATCGTTTTCAATTAGATTATTTAATGATGGAGTAGAATTATCATTAGCTTTTACTTCTACAGGAATTAGTGAATTAGTATCTCTAACAAAGAAATCCATTTCTATAGTTCCTTTTTCATTCCTATAAAAATAGAGAGAATAACCTTCCTTAACAAGCATATCTCCAACTATATTTTCATAAATTGCACCTTTATATGTATTAAAATTTTTGTTATTTCTAAGATCGTTTTGTGATTCGTCGTCCAATGAACCAATTAGTAATCCTGTATCTCTAAAATATATTCTATAATTATCAGGATTATAATTTCCTTTAAGAGGTAACTCAAGCATCTCAAGTGAATGACATACATTTATTATTCCAGCATTGTTAAGCCATTCTACTGTACCAATATATTCACGATTTCTAGCACCGTGTTCAACTTTTGATATCTGAAATTTTTTATTTTCTTTTCCTAAAAATACAGGTATTTTTCTATAAATATTGAGTATTCGTGCTTGATCAAGACCTTTTGCATATTTTGTAATATCTTCTTCATAGTCAAGTATAATTTGTTCTTGCAAGTCTAGAATTCCACTATAGTTTTTATTTGTCACAAATGTATTAACAATTTCCGGCATACCACCAATCACCATATACTCGTGAAAATTATCCATCATTACATCATACATTACCTGTGACATAGGCTCACATTTAATCATATATGAATACATATCCTCTATTTGAGAATCTTTATATCCTTTTGCCCAAAGAAATTCCTCAAAATCCATAGAATACATTTCATAATCTTGCTTATTTCCGACACTATTAGATTCTATCTCATTGTAGTTAATCCCCATCAGAGAACCAGAACATATTACGTCGTATCTCCTATCAATGTTAAATGCTTTAAGTGAAGTTGCTGTATTAATACAATCCTGCATTTCATCAAAGAATATTAATGTTTTATAAGGTACAAATTTAGCATCTCGATTCATTAACGAAATGTTTCGTAATATTGTATCAACATCAAATCCATCATCAAATATCGTTTTATATTTTTTTTCTATAGCAAAATTTATTTCTATAACATTTTCGTAATTCTTATTTGCAAAATTCAATATCGCATCAGTTTTTCCAATTTGTCTTGCACCTTTTATAATTAAGGGTTTTCTGTTTTTATTATTTTTCCATTCAATCAAAAAATCATCAACTTTTCTTCTTAGTCTTGCCATTTTATCAACCTCCATTCAAATTATATCACATTTTTCCGCCATAATCAACGTTCGTTATCACATTTTTCTAAGCGTTGCTATTGTTATTATATAGTTTTATAACATATTCTTCTCATTATACTTTTTTAAAGTAGTAGGTGTTATTTCATTTTACAATCATTTTGAACAATATTTTATATTACTATAAGATTTATTCAAAATCTTTTGTTTATATACTAATTAAAATAAAATGTCGTAAGAAATGTCATAACAAGTGCCGTAAGAAATGTCGTAAGAAAAAGCACTTTTCAATACGTTATTATCCAATAATCACAAAATTCACCATATTTTAATACCTAATTTACACATTTTACGATTTAAAACCCACTTCTTTTAAATAGTTTTTCTAAATCAGATTTAGTATATGTAATAATAGTAGGCCTACCATGTGGACAGTTAAATGGATTATCACATCCTCTTAAATCTTCTATTAAGTTTTTAGCCTCATCCATAGTAATAGATGTATTTGCTTTAATAGATGCTTTACATGCTAAAGTAGCAGCCAAATGGTCATTAAATCTTTGTAAATTAAAGTCTTTTTCTTTATTAATAACTGCTTCTATTATTCTTTTAATTACCTCATTTACATTATCTTTTATCCAAGTCGGATGTTCTTTTACTATAATTGTATTAAGACCAAACTCTTCAATCGTAAATCCCATATTAGTTAACAGGCTCATATTCTTCTCTAGTATTATATATTCATTATTAGGTATTTCTAATGTAAGTGGTACAAGCATAGTCATTTTCGTATTAGAAGTTGCAAGTTTTTCTTTAAATATCTCGTAATTAACTCTTTCTTTAGCAGCATGCTGATCAATTAAATACATACCTATTTCATTTTGACAGATGATATATGTACCCCAAACTAGTCCTACTGGATAAAGTATAGGAAGTCTATCACTCTTCTTTTTATCTTCTAAATCTAAAGTATCACTATTATCATTAGTTAAATCATCATTAACTACATATTCTTCAAAATCTAATGTTTGTTCTTCAATATTATATTTAGTTTTTCTCTCATTTACTGTATTAATATTTTCATGATAATCATATTCTATTTTGTTAATCTTAAAGGTTTCAATAGGTTCTTCTTTAGCGTTCGGGATTAATGTTTTAACTTTAATCTTATCTTTAATCATGTTTGTTACAAGTTCTATTAACTCATCTAATTTAGAAAACTTAATATCCATTTTAGTTGGATGAATATTTACATCAACTAGTGTTGTATCTACCTCTATATTTAAAACTACTATTGGATAATAATTATCTGGTTTATATGAATGATATGCTTCATTAATAGAGCTATTTAACTTACTATTCTTAACTATTCTTCCATTTACTATAGTAATAATACTATTATTACGAGATCTATATACCTCAGGTAAACTTATATATCCTGTTATCTCATAATCAGCAGATTCAGTATAAACGGATAACATCTTACGACTAACTCCAACTCCATAAATGCTATTAATTACTTTAAGCAAATTACCAGATCCATCTGTTTGCAATAATACCTTGGAATCATTAATTAAAGTAAACCTAATATCAGGATGAGATAAGGCTAGTTTATTCATATAATCTGTAATATGAGCAAGTTCAGTATATAGACTCTTTAAGTATTTTAATCTAGCTGGAGTATTAAAGAATAAGTCATTTACTTCAATTATTGTACCAATTCTTGCATCACCATTTTTAACATCAATTATCTTTCCGCCTTCAATATTTACAATAGTTCCAATATCAGATGCACAAGTAGTTAGTTTTACTTTAGATACTGATGCAATAGAAGCAAGAGCTTCACCTCTAAAACCTAAAGTATTTATGCGGAATAAATCTTCTTCAGTTTTTAATTTACTTGTTGCATGACGCAAAAAACAATTAACTGCATCTTCCTTATCCATACCTTTACCATTATCAGTTACGCGAATCATTTTAACTCCTGATTCAATTAATTCAACTTTAATATCATTACTATTAGCATCTATACTATTTTCTACTAACTCTTTTACAACTGATGCACATCTTTCTACAACTTCTCCCGCTGCAATCTTATTTGCTAATATTGTATCCATTACTTTAATTATTGCCATAATTCTTACTCCTTAACAATTTACAAATTTATTTTAACACGTATTATAGTTTGTAATCAATAGAAAAAATTATGAAATTAATCATAACTTTTTAATCATTTGCTTTTCAATTGTTTTATTATCATTCATCATTAATTTATTAAGATATTCTTTTATATATTCTGGTCTATCTAATATCTCTTCTTTAAAACCATTAATTATTACTTCCTTTACATCTATACCCAAAGCTAATTCAAACCAAGCAGCTACAATATGACGATGACAGAACTCATTATGTTCTTCATAACATAATAATATAGAGTTATCTAACTTTTCATATATTTGTTTAGGATTTAATGGTTTTAAAACTTGCTCATAGAACTCTTTCATATAATACTCATTATTGGTTACTTCATCAATTAAACCTCGATTATGTCTCCAAGTTTTAAAGAACTCACGTTTAGGGGCTAGTGTTAAAAAGTAATCCCCTACATAATTTGCATCTTTACCTTTATCACGAGATATAGAATATACTTGATACTTATCAGTATGACAATTATTATAATTACTTGTTTTAATCATTCAAATCACTCCTTATCACAACATACTTTTTCTGTTTCATAAACTAATTTATCAAAGTCAGATATATAATTTCTATCTTGAATAACTGCATACTTATCATATTCACCCTCAGCTTTTTTCATAGCTTTATCATGGCTTATTTTTCCTTTACCTTTTAGTACATCATACATGTTAATTTTAAATACTTCTTCTAAAGATGTTACCCAATCATAATCGCCATTGGTATATGACGAGTTGCTCTATTTTCAGCAATATCAAGATAGATATTAACTAAATCATTTAGTTCTTTTAACTCTTTTTCATCCAAATAATTTTTAGCAATTCTAACATCACTTTTTAAAATTTTACCATTAGGGGAATTTTTCCAATTAGTAAGACCTAAATGTTCCTTAGTAGAATCAACTCTATCATATATTATTTCTGCAGCAGTTTGATGGGATATTGCATAATGAAATTTATTTTGAATTGTCTTATAAAACGTTTTAGCAGTCTCACTATCTTTAATATAATCAATACTACATTCAGCAAATATATCAGTAATTTTTTGATAAAACATTCTTTCACTAACTCTAATTAGTTTTATTCTTTCAAGTAATTCATCAAAATATTTTTGATCATTTCTATTTGCTTTCATGAATCTTTCGTCATTAAGAATAAATCCTTTTTTAATATACTCTTTTAATATCCTATTTGCCCAAGTTCTAAATTTGATTGCTTTTTTTGAATTAACTCTAAAACCTATTGAAATAATCATATCAAGATTATAATATTTGGTTTTATAAGTTTGTAATCCATCATTACCCACATGTTCCATTTTGGAACATGTGCCTATTTCTTTTAATTCATCATCCCTATAAATATTGTTTATATGCTTCACTATTGCAGGCCTTTGTACATCAAAAAGTTCTGCAATTGCATTTGTATTTAACCATACATCTTCATCATTTAAAAGCACTTCAATTTTTAAATTATCATTATCATCTTCATAAAATATGATATCATTTTTCTTTTTAATAATATTCTCCATAAAGTCTCCTGAAATATTCATATTAAGAAAAATCTATAGATTGCTATAGATTCACTCATACTTACTATCAACACCTAAATAACTTTCTAAACTAATCCAGTTACCATTATTATATAGTTTTTTAGCAAGTTCAACTCCCACATATCTAAAATGCCATGCTTCATAATTATAACCGGTCTCTGTCTCTTTATCTTTAGGAAATCTTAAGATAAATCCATAATCAGCAACATGTTCATTTACCCAAGCACCAGTTGGTGTTTCTAAGAAGTTCTTATTAGTTCCATTAAGGTCAAAGCATAAACCGCTTTGATGTTCAGAATACCCTGCACGTGCAGAATAAGTATCTGCTGCATCAATTCCATCTCTAGCAGCATAATTATTATATAAATCAACTTGTACTTTATAAGAACGATATCCACTAGTTATTTTAAGTTCATATCCTGCATCTTTAGCTGATTCTTTCATACTAATGAATTTCTCCATTACTGTTTTATCTAAATAATCTGGGCCATATAAATAATCACTAGTAATCTCTTTATATGGTTCTTTAGGTTCATAAGTACTATCAAGCGGGTATGATTTATTTACTATAAGTATTCCATCTACATAATAAGCACCTTCATATTTAGTTAAATGCATGCCCGTTGTAGTTTTACTAATCAGCTCTTCTCCTTCACGCAAGTCATAATTATCCTTAGTTTTTTCTTTAGATACTTTTTTAGTTGTTGTAGTATTGTTAGTTTTTACCTTAGTTTTATTATTCTTTGGTACTAATTTAATAATACCTATAATTAATCCTAATATAACTACCACAACTAATACCAGTATAATAATTGGACCTTTTTTTATTCTTCGCCTTTTCATAATTACTCCACATCAAAGTCTTTAATCTCATTATTTTCAGTAACTATCTTACTAACTTGTTCATCTATCTTCTTTAACTTCTCATCACAAGACTTAACTAAACTCATAGCTTTAGTATACTTTTCAATAGATGTATCTAAATCAACTTCTCCGTTTTCAAGTTCATTAATAATTGTTTCTAATTCTTTTATTTGATCTTCAAATTTTACAACTTTTTCCATTTAAACCTCTTCCTTCTTATTAGTAACTTTCGCAATAATTTCACCATTACTAATTTTTATATTTAACTCATCATCGATATTTATATCATTAATATCTTTAACTAATTTATTATTTTTATATGTTACACTAAATCCTCGTTTTAAACTACTTAAAGGATTTAATAGTTCTAACTTATTAATTAAATTATCTAAGTATATTTGTTTATCTTTATATAATATACTAGGGTTTACTATAATATGATTACTAGTAAGTAATTCTAATCTATGTTTTGCATTATTTAGATTATTTATTATAGATTTGTTAAGCTTTTCAACAAGTAAATCTAATCCTTGTTTTTTAGCCTCAAACATAATCATTGGATTTTTAATAACAAATGAATTCTTAACTGATTCTAAATACAGTCTTTGATAATTAACTTTAGTATTGATTGCTTCATTTAATCTAACCTTTAAATTATGCATATAATTTATTAAATCAGGTAAATTAGGTACTGCCATTTCTGCTGCTCCTGTTGGAGTAGGCGCACGCATATCAGCAACAAAATCTGCAATCGTATAATCTATTTCATGGCCTACCGCACTAATTGTTGGTACTTTACATGCAAATATACGTCTGGCTAACTCTTCTTCATTAAAGTTCCATAAATCTTCAATAGAACCTCCACCACGCCCAATAATCAATACATCAAGATTAAACTCTTCTGCTTTATCGATAGATGCAATTATACTTTTATAAGCATTATCTCCTTGTACTAATGATGGAAACAATAATACTTCACATATTGGATATCTTCTTTTAATTGTTGAGATAATATCTTTTACGGCTGCTCCTTCTCTAGCAGTAATTACACCAATTCTCTCAGGATACTTAGGTATTTTTTTCTTATATTTAGAATCAAATAGTCCTTCTTGAGCTAAATCTTTCTTTAATTTTTCATACGCTAAATAAAGATTTCCTATACCATCTTTTTCCATCTCACTAACATATATTTGATAACTTCCTGTTGCTTCATATACACTAATTCTACCAGTAACAAGTATTTTATCTCCATCATTAGGAACAAACGTTAACTTTTTAGCATTACCACTAAACATAATAGCATTTATTTTACTAGTTTCATCTTTAATAGAAAAATATATATGTCCTGTTGAATGCATCTTTAAATTAGATATTTCACCTTTTAAAAAGACATTAAATAAGTTACTATCATTATCTAATTTATGTTTTAAATACTTATTAATTGCTGATACAGTTAAATATCTATCTTGCATTCTTATCTTCCTTATCTACTTTTTCATGATATACTTTATCAAGACATGCATTAATCATATTTTTAACTTTATCATCACTATATAACTTTGCAAGATTAACTGATTCATTTATAACTACTATAGGTGGAGTATCTGTATACATTAACTCATATATTCCCATAAGTAATATTGCTTGATCAGTATTACCTAATCTATTTATAGTCCAACCATTTAAATAAGTATTCGCAATATTAATTAATTTATCTTTATATGTAACTACACCATATACTATTTCTTTTACAAATTCATTATCAATCTCATAAACAGATTTAATTACATCATCTACATTGTATTCAACTTTATTAGCCTCATAAACATTTATTTGATAGAGTATCGTCATTATTTTAGTTCTTAATTCACTTCTATTTAAACTCATTTCAATCACCTAACTAATTTTATCATGATTTAAAAAAAATATAAAGAAAGTTCTTTATATTTTCTAATTTTTATCCGCTATAGGTAAATGAATTAAGATCTCCATCACCAATAGTGGTGTTGTTATATGCCAATAAATAATCTGTATAATCATAACTAATAATTAAACAAGTTTTATAACTTCCCTTTGTAGAAATATCTTGCGCAAAATCATGTGTGCCAATAGTGTATGTACAAGCAGAACCATTATAAGTACATGAGCCATCTTTATTTAATACTAAAGTATATCCTTCACTTGCTGCTTCACCAATATAAGTACCATACTTTATTGTATAATTACCTAATTTAATACCTTCTGATTCTTGTTTTTTCTGTTCTTCGATTTGTTTTTGTTTTTCTTCTTCTATTCTAGCATTTTCTTCTTTAATACTTTTAATACTATCTTGTTTAGTTTTTAACTCTTCTTTTAATTTATCAGTAGCCTTTTTATTAGCCTCAATAACCTTACTTATATCTTCATATATTTCTATACTTTTCTCTACTCTTTTCTTAAGTTCATTCTCAACTAATTTACTATCAAAGGTAAATGAATTATCTTTAGTATCTACTTTAATAAATGTTTCTTCAAACTTAGTTAAAGTAACCTCTTTACCTGTAGAATCAGTAACTGACTCTTTATCATTTTCATTAAATACATATTTTTCTACCATAACAGCCTTACTTGAATCTTTATTTGTCTTGCTATTGATTTGATCAGTTAAATTCTTATAATAATTAGAATCATCTGATACAGTATTAGAGTAATAATTATATGTATCTTTTTCGATATTATAGAGTAATTCTACACTAGTTGGTTCATTATATACTAATGCATTTACTTTATCATCTTCGATATAATATACATTAGTATAATTATTATCTTCTTTATTATAACTAATAGTCATAACTGGTTCTTTAATATCAGTAACATTAAATATACTTACCTTTGCATCCTTAATATCACTAGGTAATCCTGCTTTTTCATATAACTTATTTTCATTTATGTCTTTTAAATAAAGATAATAAGTCTCTCCCCATGTAGTTTTTAACTTATCACTTTTATTACCAAATATTTTATCTTTAAATAAGTAGCCACATGCTAATAAACATATAACTAAAATTATACCAATTGCTATAAATAATTCCTTTTTACTTTTCATATATATAACCACCTTTATCCTTATATAAATAATATCATATTTTCAAATATTTAACAACTAATTAATTTTCTGATATTATTTGTAATTATCTAAAAACTCTTTTAAATTCTCGCTTACATTATGCGGAAGTATTTTATCTAACTCATCAATACTTGCCTGCTTCATTTTATTAATACTATGATACTTCTTTAAAAGTTCATTCTTTCTTTTCTCACCAATACCTTCAATATTATCAAGCACACTAGATAAACTTCCTTTACTTCTTATTTGTCTATGATAATTAATAGTAAAATTATGTACTTCATCTTGCATTCTTTCAAGAAGATAAAATAAATTACTTTTTTTATCAATTTCAATTTCTTCAATTGGATCAAAAGCTAATAACTTACTTGTTGCATGATGATTATCTTTCTTAAGTCCCACTACTGGAATATCAAGGCCTAATGATTCAATTACTTCTCGGGCAACATTTATCTGTCCTACTCCACCATCAACAATTATTAAATTAGGTCTTACTAGATTATCAGATAATACTCTAAAATATCTACGATATATAACCTCACGCATCGTATTATAATCATCATTCTTATCAATGCTAATTTTAAATTTACGATAATCATTTTTAGAAGGAACACCTTCTTTAAAAACAACCATACCAGATACATTATATTCACCAAACAAATGAGCATTATCAAATATCTCTATTCTATCTAAGGTATCTAGTTTTAATATTTTTCTTAATTCTTCATTAGCCTCTATAGTTCTTTTCTCATCTTTCTTTATTAGTTCAAATTTTTCATTCAATGCAATTTTAGCATTATCATTTGCCATCTCAACTAATCTAAGTTTTTCCCCTTTCATAGGTACTTTAACATTAATCTCTAAATAGTTTTCTAATAAACCTTTATCAACTATATTCGGTACTAATATCTCTTTTGGTTTTAATATATCCTTATTGTAGAAATTTGCAATATATCTAGTTAACTCTTCATCCTCATTTTCAATTAGAGGAAATATTTTAGAATGTCTTTCTATTATTTTAGAATTTCTAATAAAGAATACTTGAATGCTAATATAGCCTTTATCTACATAATATCCAAAGATATCTCTATTAACATTATCTTTTAATTCTACTTTTTGATGAGTAAGTGTTACTTTGATGTAATCAAGTAGTTGCTTTATCTCTAATGCTTTCTCATAATGCATTTGCTTAGATTCTTCTTCCATCTCACGTTCTAATTTCTCTCTTACTATCGAATCATCACCATTTAAGAACTTAATAATCTCACTTTTCATAGATTCTATTTTATCTTTATCTATATCATAAACACAATATCCTAAGCACTGCCCTATATGATAATATAAACATGTTTTCTTAGGATAAGTACGACATTTCTTTAAAGGATAAATTCTATTTAATAAATTAACCGTACCACGAGCAGCAGTAACATTAGGATAAGGGCCATATAAATTCTTTTGATTCTTCTTACGATTTATACTTCTTACTACTTTAAGTGTAGGTACTTTTTCATTAGTAAGTTCAATATAAGGATAACTCTTATCATCTCTAAGTAAAATATTATACTTAGGATCATACTTTTTAATTAAATTAATCTCTAATATAAGTGACTCTACTTCACTTTCAACAACTATATATTCAAAATCTACTATTTCACTAACTAACTTTGCCGTCTTACCATAGTGTTTGCCCCTAAAATAAGAATTAACTCTATTTTTTAAATTTTTAGCTTTGCCAACATAAATAATAACTCCATCCTTATTTTTCATTAAATAGCACCCAGGTTTATTAGGTAACAAGAGTAATTTATCATGCATTATATCACCTCCAGAAAACTATATAGATTATAACAGATTTAGCATAATAACTCAATTTGCAATATACTAAAAAAAATGGTAGAATAACGACTAACAAAGGGGGGGATATATATGAATAGTATATCACAAAGTGAAATATCAAAAATTGATGAATTGTTTGAAACATATTACGAAACTGGAGAATATCCTGCAGTTGATAAGGATATAGTAAGTAGAATAATAGATGTTAAACCTAATAATATGGTTAAATTTGAAATCGAAGAAGTTTATGAAAGATATATTGAATATTTAAAACTATTAGATAGTCTTGACAAAGATAAACTAAAGCACTATTTATCGACTTTAAAAAACGTTGATATTATTGATAATCAAGTATTAGAAGGCGAAGATTCATTCTTGATTAATTTGTATTCAAATGTTGAGAAAAAGCATGCCTTAGATAGCATAGTAAAAAAAGATAAACTTAGTGATTCACTTCTTAAACAAACTCATCAATTACTTTTAAAAGGTACAACTAGTGAAGAATTAAGCACTGGAGATTATCGTGATAATAACAGAAGATTTGTAGGAACATATAAAAATGGTGTAAGAAATATTCACTTTCTTCCACTTCATACAAAAAATATTGAATACGCAATGAAAGATTTTCTTGAATATTATAATCAAAAAGAAACTAATATTGACAATTTGTTTTTAAAACCAATAAAAATTCATGGTATGATAGGTGCTTTACAAGTATTTAATGATGGTAATACAAGATTAGGTAGATTACTTCAAAATGCTAAAATATATAGACAAACTAATAAACTATTAGGAACAAAATATGATAATCCAACTGTATATTTAACAAGATCATATCAGCCTTGTAGAAGAGACTATCGTGAAAAAATCGATGAACTTGCAATAAATCCAAGTGAAGAAATAGTGAATAGTTGGATGTTATTCAACTTAAGAAGAGCTGAAGAAGAAATATATGTCAACTCAAACAGAATTGAAAAAATGAAAACTTTAAGATAAAAGAATTATAGATTATTTCAACCTATAATTCTTTTTATTATAATTTTTATATGCATTTATTAAATCAATATCCATAATATTTGCCGGAATACTATCGATATTAAAAAATTGTAATCGTTTAGTTTCTGAATCCCCTTTTAATTCTTTGATATCATTTTCAGTAACATTAGCCAAGTATAGAGATGTATTATTATATACTATATCACCATTCGGATAACTATTTTTTCTAGATTCACCTGATAATGTATCTATTAATTCAATATCTAATGGATTTAATTTAATACCTGTTTCTTCATATGCTTCTCTTACAGCAGTAACTCTTAAATCTTCACCTAACTCTTGGCATCCTCCAGGTAATCCCCATTTATTCCTATCTGTTCTTTCTTGTAACAATATTTCACCAATTTCATTTCTTATAATAATTGCCGCACCAGTTTGAATAAATGGTATATGACTTATTCTATCATCAAGTGCCATCCTAAATAACACTGGATATCCACCATATTTTCTACTCAATTCTAGCAATTCTTTTTCACTTAAATTCATAACTAATTTTACAAATTCTTCATGTGTATAGTCTCTCATTTTTTTATAATCCATAAATCCTCCACCTAACTATTTTCTATTAATATTTTTAACTTATCTATTTGCCTATTTAAAAGATAACATAATCTACTAATTCTATCATCACTAATTTTAGTAATATGTTGATACTTATGTAGCAAATTATCAAACCACTCTACTACTGTATCTAACTTAGATATATCAATTCTTTTAATATTCTTAACAACTTTTATTATTTCATCAAATGATTTTATCTCATAAAACAATCTACCATTTCCTTCGGTAACTATTGTACTATCATCGTAATAATTAACGTTTAGTGCCATACCATTATCAAATATAGGACAAACATTAACCCATTTTAATGTATTAACATCTCTAATAACACCAAAATTATTTAAATGTCTATCTTCATTCATAATTAAATAATCTAATATATACATATTTTCTAGTTTTTCTCTAGCACCTTTTATACCATTATTTTCAAGTATTTTAATATAATTCTCATAATCTAAAATACTTTTGTTTTTCTTTTCACCACGTATTATTTGAGATGCAGGTATAATTTCATTATCTTTGGTTGTTAAACATTCACATTTAGATATAACTCTACCTTTAACAATATCTAATGTATACTTAACGTGTTCAAAATTTAATCGTTTACATATCTCAGTTGCAAGAACCTCATTAAATGGTTGCATAATATCATTTTTATATCCACCTTTTAATAAGTATCTTTTACCATTTTCTATTATCCAAGTTTTTCTTAGCATTCCATCTGTTGTATTATTAGGCGTTCTTAAAGATGCATCATTAGTTGCTGTAAAAGTTCTATCTGTAAATGTTGCATCTAAAAAATCCGCTGAATCAAAATCATGATCAAAGAAATTAATATCATCATATTTAATGTTACTATCATACGGTTTAATCCAATATTGATCTGATAAAGATAATCCAAATGATTTATTTAAAAGATCTTCAACACTTGCAATATTTAATCTATATAATAATATATCCAATCTATCTCGCCAAGAAGGTATACCTCTACCTTTAAACCAATTTGTTAAAACAACCCTTAAATCTTCACTTTTTTCAAGGTAAATCTTTTTTAAAACATATGGTGCATAATCAATATTTTTGATATCTATTATTTCATCAAAGAACTTTGAAATATTATTATATTCCGCAATCAATACCTCAATATTTTTATTCATAAGTATGCATTTCAAATTAACCACCTCAGTTTTTTATATAATTATAATATCATATTCAGACTTATTTTTCACTAGAAACTATTTTCTCAAATGCTTTTATACCATCTACAGCAGCAGAGACAATACCTCCTGCATATCCTGCACCTTCTCCTATTGGATATATTCCTTTAATATTAGATTCAAAGTTTTCATCTCTTATAATTCTTATTGGTGATGATGTACGTGACTCTACTGCAGCAAGAACTGTATCATCGCTATTAAATCCTTTTATTTTAGTATTAAAGTAATCAATTCCTTCTTTTATAGCATCATTAATATTTTCAGGAAATATCTCGTTAATATTAGCAAACGTAAATTTTCCTTTTAACATCGGCATAATACTTCCAAAATTAGTTGATACTTTATTGTTCTTATAATCTTTATATAACTGTATAGGGATTAATCCATTACCTAGTTTATAAGTAATCTTTTCAAGTTTTCTTTGAAACTCCATTCCAGAAAATATATCACTACCAAAATCATTTTTATTTACCGTAACGATAATCGCACTATTGGAAGTACCACTATCTCTTTTATAATTACTCATACCATTAATTGCAGTCATACCATTTTCTGATGAAGCATTAACTACATAACCACCAGGACACATGCAAAATGAATACACACCTCTATTATTAGATGATTTATAAGTTAATTTATATGATGAAGCACCTATATCACATCTACCATATTGATTTATATCTATCATGCGTTGATTATGCATTACACGTACTCCTACCGCAAATGCCTTGGACTCCATATTTATATTTTTTTCATATAACATTCTAAATGTATCTCTCGCACTATGTCCTAAAGCAAGTACAAGTGTATTACAACTAATATAGTTATCATTATTTACAGTTATTCCTACTACTTTGTTATCTTTGATATCAATATCAGTTAAACATGTATTATAAAGAATAGTTCCCCCATTACTTATTATAGACTCTCGCATATTTATAATAACACGCCTTAATATATCAGTCCCAATATGAGGTTTATTATCATAAAGTATTTCATTAGACGCACCACATTTAACAAATATTTCTAATACTTTTTTAATTCTTCCATATTTATCTTTTACTAAAGTATTAAGTTTACCATCAGAAAAAGTACCGGCTCCACCTTCACCAAATTGAACATTTGACTCAGTATTAAGTATACCATCTTGCCAAAACTTATTAACAGTATTAATTCTATCTTCTACTTTTTCACCACGTTCAATTAAAGTAACTTTATAACCATTACTTGTAAGCATGTATGCTGTAAATAAACCAGCAGGACCACTTCCTACAATTACTATTTTCTTACTTTCATCAATCTTATCAACTTTAAATTTATAACTATCATCTGGTGTTTTAAATATATCTTTATCTTTTATTCTTTTTAATATTTCATCTTCATTATTTACTTTAACATCAACTTCATAAATATAATATAACTTAGGTTTATGCCTTGCATCGATACTTCTTTTATTAATTATAATATCTTTTATATCATTACTATTAACTTTTAATCTAGATACAATTTTATCTTTTAAATTATTTATATCAATTTCTACTTTAATCTGCCTTATTCGTATCATTCAAAGCCTCCCCTGCAATAATACCTGTAATCCATGCGAAACCTAGATTATATCCACCACATTCTCCATCACAATCTAATAATTCTCCTGTAATATATAAATCGCTTTTAATTATTGATTCCATAGTATTAGGATTAATCTCATTAAGTGATACACCACCACGACAAGTTTGTGCGCTCGCAAATCCTTTAGTATCAACTATAGTAAGTTCAAAATCAGTTAGATTCTTATATAACTCGTTTTTCTTATCAGTGCTTAAAGATTCCCAAGTATCATTATAATCAATATTACATATATCAAGTATTGTATTAGATAATTTATAATTCATAATACCATCAAATACTTCAGAGATAGTTCTATCTTTTAATATATTATTTCTATTATCCATAAAACTTATAAAATCATCAATCCAAGGAATAAAATTAATATGAATTACTTCTTTTTTATTTTGTGATAATCCCTTAGAAACAAATGAGCTTAACTGAAATACACATATTCCACTAACACCATAATCAGTAAGTTGTACTTCCCCACTACTTTTTTTAATTAATTTATTATTTTCAAATAAACTAACATCACAATCAATTCTAACGCCATTCCACTTTTTTAAGAAATTCCCACTTCCTACTAATTGAACTAATGCAGGAGTAACAGTATTTATTTTATGATTAAACTTACTTAAAATATCATAACCTATACTTTTTTCTTTTATCCATGCATTAGAACCTGTAGATATAACTAATTTATCACAAGTATAATTACCAAGTGAGGTTATTACTTCATATGAATCATTGTAATTAACATCAAATACTTCACAATCATTAATTATCTTAACACCTCTAACCTCACATTCTTTAACTAAGGCTTCACGAACACTTATTGCTTGATTAGACATTGGATAATAATAACCATTTTTAATATTAGGTACAATTCCAATACTATCAAAAAAATCCATTACTTTTTTCTTGTTTGAATCACTAATAATAGTCTCTAATTTATCAATATTTTCAGCATTAAAATGTACTGAAGTAAAATCACTATTAAAGTAATTACATTTACCATTACCTGTTGCGAGTATCTTTTTACCACACTTACTGTTTTTTTCAAGTATTGTAACATCATTATTCTGTGACGCAAAGATTGCAGCAACTAATCCTGATGCACCTCCACCAATAATTATTACTTTATTATTTTTACTCATAATTACCACCAACTAGTAAAATTATATCATTATACTAAAGAAAAAGAAATAACCGATAATTATTTCTTAAGTATTCTTAATATATATTAATAAAAGTTTTACCCAATTTAACATTTTTTTAATTCATATGAGTGTGTTTCAAAACTTAAATTGTATTCTTCACATTTTTTAACAATTTGTTTAAATCATATTCTTCTGGAATAACATTATAATCTATAGAAACTTGTTTTTTACAAAAAATTGGTATATACGAACCATTTTTATTTATCTTATTCAAATTTTTCAAAACATCATATGTTCTTGAATAATAATTACACGATTCTGATTCATTAATTGCCAAATATATATGTGGAATGCCTTTTATTTTTTCTTGCACCATATATTCCTCAAATTTTCTACTTATTAATTCTTTGCTATTAGAAAAGTATCCACTAGTCTTAATTTCAATAGTTGCTAATACATCTTGTTCTTTATACATTCTATTATTTCTATTAACATTATTTTTCAATATTAATGCATCATATTCCCATCTATTTCCTTCAACAAAACAATCTAACTGTGACACATTATAACCATTATTTTCTAATACATCTCGAACAGCCACATAAGAACAATAAGCTCTCAATTTGTTAGATGGCATACAATAATTTGTATTACCATTTTTATCAATATTTTCTTGGAAAAAGAAATACTTAAAATAGTTATAAACTGAATAATATGATATTTTATAAATACCATTCAAATATACATCTTTTGAGTCCTGATTTTCATCAATTCTTCCATCAGCCCATTTAAATAATGCACGAATATCATCATAATAATAATTATCTATATGAACTTCTAAATTTTTTAATTTCAATTTATATATATCATTATTATAATCCGTTTTTTCAATAATTCCTCTACCTAAAATTCTTTTTTCTCCATCTTTAATATATACTATATCATCTTCCAACAAATCATCATTAGATATTCCTTCGATTATAATACTTTTTCTCGATCTAAATCCTTCTTTTTGATATTCACCAAATATTAAAGCTTTCCATTCAGCTTTTGATATTTTATCTCTAACAAAGCAATGTATTTCCCCATTCTTATCTTTATATTCACCCATCTTAATATCAATATTCTTGTCTAAAATTATCCTATTATATTTAATACTTTTCATATTACCTCCAACAACTTTTTTACATTTTATTCTAACAGTTTCTTCGTTATTCATAAAGCATATACTCCTGTATATTTTCATTATACAAAAGAGCTGTTAAAATGTAAAGAAAAAAGCATCTGTTCAACTTTATGTTGTTTCAGATGCTTACCCAATCATAAAGGGATGTGTCTGATTAGCAGTTCAAACGTATCCTTTTTTTATTATATGAGATTTCCTCATCTATATACATAATATCATATAATTAAATTAAATGCAAATTCAATTTGTACAAATAGTATATTTTTTATTCATCATCCATTTGTTGCACCACAGTGAATTTGTGTTATACTTAACTTGGATACGTTTGAATATCAGATGTTTTCCCTTCTGTAGGACATCTTTCTTTTATAGAGGGTTTTGACATACAGGAGGTGATTGTATGACTAAAAGAGAATTATGTTTGTTTATAATCATTTTTGTCTTACTATACCTTTTAATTAATAATAGGTAGAAAAAAACATCTGATTCAACATTAGTTGATTTCAGATGTACCCAAATAAAGGGATTACATTTGATTCTAGCAATCAAACGTATCCTTTTTTATTATATGAAGCATTGCTTCTCTACATACATAATATCATAAAATAAAATTAAATGCAAATTCAATTTATACAAATAGTATATTTTCATAATAATTCATTTTTTATATTGGGATTAACTAAGGCTTTTACAAGTTTATCTATATCTTCTTTAGTATTATAAAAATATAGAGATGCACGAACTGTGTTTTTTATTTTTAATTCATCTTTTAACATCTTCGCACAATGATTACCAGCACGCACACATATATTATACTTATCTAGATAAATTGCAAGATCTTGGGGATGAATATCCTTATAATTAAATGCAATTATACCTGTATTTACAAAATCATTATATATAACTACATTATCGATTTCTTTTAATTTATCTATCGCATACCTATGTAATTTTTTTTCATACTCATTTATATTATCAATACCAATAGAATTAATGTAATCTATAACTTTACCAAAGCCAATAATATCCGCAATATTAAGTGTTCCTGCTTCTAGTTTAGCAGGTAGACTTTTATATTCACGTACTTTATCAAATGTAAATGATGCATTCATTCCACCACCAAAAGTAGTAGGATACATATCATTTAAAAGATACTCTTTTCCATACATAATGCCCACTCCAGTAGGTCCACACATCTTATGAGCAGAAAATACTAGAAAATCAATATCTAATTCTTTAACATCTACTTTCATATGTGGTACTGCTTGCGCCCCATCAACAACAACTAATATATTATTTTTATGAGCATATTCAATTATTTCTTTAATAGGCCTAATATCGCCAATAACATTAGTTACATAAGCAAGTGATATAACCTTAGTATTTGGTGTAATAGATTTTATAACATTATCTAGTGTTACTTCATAATTATCATTTAAAGGAATATAGTCTACATTAATACCTATCTCATCAGATAGTTCAAACCATGGAAGTACATTACTAGCATGTTCTGCTTTAGTTATTAATACTTGATCATTCTCTTTTAAATTATATTTAAAATACCCAAAGACTATTTTATTTAATGAATCTGTTGCATTTGATGTAAATATTATCTCTTTAACATTACTTGCATTAATAAAATCTTTAACTTTATTTCTAGTACTTAGTATTTCATCATCAACTCGTAAAGCAATTTTATAATCCCCTCTTGATGAGTTAGAACAGTAGTTATTATAATAATCACTAATTGCATCTACTAACACTTTAGGTTTTAATGTAGTTGCACTATTATCTAAATATACTACATTATCTAGCATACTAAAATCATCTCTATGCATAAATCACCTCCAATACTTATTTAAATCATCTTCAATATTCTTCTTTATCTCATTATCCTCTATACCACTACTTAAAAAACCTTTAATAAGTAAGTTGTATGCATCCTTCTTTGATATTCCACGAGACTCTAAATAAAACAATTCATCTTCTTCAAAATCTCCAATCAAAGCAGAATGATTAGCTGTAACCTCTTCATTATCAATATATAATATAGGCCTAATTTCACACTTATTATTAGTTAAATTAATAATTCTATTAAACTGATTGCAAGTACAATTAGTAATGTTTTTATCTATACTAGATGATATTTGAATAGACATATTTCCACTTACATTTACTCCATGATTTTTTATATTGCTAACTGTGTTTTTATAATTATGAAATATTGCATAATCATAAGATTCTTTTCTAGTACTAATACTTTTAAATAGATAATCAATTTTTGATTCATTACCGTTTAGATTAATTTCTACCATCTCTTTTATATTATCTACTCTATTATATTTAATAACACATATCTCACTATTTTCACCTATATTATAACTATAACCTATTTTAGCATCACTACCACTTGTTATAATATATAACTTACATAATAAGTTTGCATTAACATTAATATTAATTTTTAACTTTGTAGTATTTGAATTAATATATAAATATAAATCAGTATTATCTTTAATATCTATAGAAACTAAACATATATCAAATAAGGATTTTCTAGGAGTAAGTGTAACATTAATATCATCATTAATATCTACACTTTTCAATTTTTCCTTATCCACTACTATTTTATTCATGAGATACCACTCTCTTAACAGCGCACGTCCCAATAGATTCAACTTTTTTAGAAATATATTTATTATATCCTTCTTTTTCTATCTTTTTAACTAAAGAAAAATCTCCTGTTTCAACTATCTTACCGTTTGTTACTATATGAACAAAATCAGGTTTAATATAATCAAGTAATCTTTCATAATGAGTTACAAGTAATATTCCTGGTTTATTTTCTTTAAAATAGTTATATACTTCATCACCTACTATTTTTAGACTATCTACATCAAGTCCTGAATCAATTTCATCAAGTAAAACAAATGTAGGTTTTAAAATATTCATCTGTAATATTTCGTTTTTCTTACGTTCTCCACCACTAAATCCCTGATTAACTCCACGATGTATCATATCTGGATTCATGCTTAATTTTTCTACATTCTTATCCATATCTTTGATGAATTCATATAATTTAAACTCTGTTCCCATTTTAGAATGTAGAGCCGTGCGAAGCATGTCTGCATTAGTAACACCTTCAATTTCAACTGGAGATTGCATTCCTAAAAATATGCCAAGTCGTGCACGTTCATCTGTTTTTAAATCGTTAAGTAATGTATCATTATAATAAATATTTCCTTCTAATATTTCATAATCAGAATGTCCCATGATAACCTTAGATAAAGTAGATTTTCCAACACCATTAGGACCCATTATAACATGTATTTCTCCTGATTTAACCTCAAGATTAAATCCATCAAGAATTATTCTATCTGTATTTTTAATACGAACTTTTAAATTTTCAATTTTTAATGTATTCATTATCAACACCCACAACAATTATACTAGATATTAATTAAAATTAAAAGATATAATACATCTTTTTACTATTATTTTACAATGTATAATTTTATTAAATAGTAACATTATATATATAGAATATTCGCAGATATTCATGCAAAATAGTTTAAATAATTGAACTATTTTTTTATATTTGTTAAAATGTGTATAGGAGATGATTAAATGGATTGTTTATTTTGTAAAATAGTTAGTGGTAAAATTCCTAGTTATAAGATTTATGAAGATGAGTTAGTTTATGCATTTTTAGATATTAATCCTGATTCTAATGGGCATACACTACTTATTCCTAAGAAACATTATTTAGATATGAATGATATTCCACTAGATACTTTGACACATATATTTAAGGTCGCAAAAGAATTAAAAGTTATGCTTGAAGAAAAATTAAATGCAGATGGACTAACGTTTATTCAAAATAATGGTGATGTACAAGAAGTAAAACATTTTCACTTACATTTAAAACCATATCATAAGAATAATGATATTAAAGATGTCAAAGAAATATATGAAACATTAAAAGATAGAGATTAACCTCTACCTTTTTTCTTTATTTTAGCATTATTATTTAATGTTTTCTTATCAAGATTTCTCATCAACTTAGATGTAGATGAATTAAGTTGATTACTAAACCTAGTACTAAAATAGAAACCATTATTTTCGCTATTAAAATATCTATTAACAAAATTCCACATATCTTGATACAAAAATATACCCAGATTTTCTAAACTAATTAAATCATATTCTAAATATGTTTCATATATATTAATTATTCTTTTATCTATTTTATCAGTATGACTAAAAAATAATTTTTTTCTTGCACCAACATCACCTAAGTAAGCCCTTTTTAAAAGTTCATAATATTCTTTTTTACTATTCTTACTTTTACATGATTTTTCCAAAGAAATCAACTTAGAATGTATATATTTAGAAGGATTTGCATTAGTATCATTTCTACTTACAAATTCTGTTATTCCATTTTTATAACATTCTTCTATTGTGCTAATAGGTATAATCCCATCATTTCTAATATATACTTTATCTATTACATAATAATAATGATTATATAAAAAGTTTATTAATTCATCATAATTATATAATTCTTTTAATTTATTATAGTTTATTGTTCTTCCCATTATTACCACACAATATTCCTTTTTTTCACAATTCTCTTTACCCTGTTATTCATGGTATTTACTCGTGATCTTGTTACCCCGATTTGACTACCTGCATATTCATATGTATCGCCTCGTCTTAAAGATTCAAAAACAGTTCTATATTTATCATCTAGTTCTTGTGCAATAATATCTAATACTTGTTTATTTTCAATGCTATCTACAAAATAAGAATCAGAATATTTAACATTTTCAATATTTATATTTTCTTGAATAAGTAATTCTTTATTTAAATAATTACTTATTCTATTAGAAAGATTGTTAAGATGTTTCATAAATTCAGTACTAAAATAAATTCCAGTATTTTCCTTATCATAGAACTTAATTGTAAATTTCCACATATCCAAATACATTATCTGCTTTATATCTTCAAGTGTAATTAAAGCAACGTTTCCCATAGTTGAATACAATTCTTCTGCTTTTTTATCAATTTTATCAATTTTCTTCATAAATATTTGTTGTCTTGCATTTATATCATTCAAATATGCTTTTTTAATTAACTGTAACTGTTTGTCTTTTAACTCATCATTTTTTAAAACGTTCTCAAAACAAACCATTCTATCGTGAAAAAACTTAGATGGATTAATAGATTTATTGACATCATTTATATATTTTTTTATTAATTCTTTTAATTTTAATTCTATTAATTCTTTTTCTATAGTACCATTGTTTCTATAATAGACTTTGTCAACAATATAATAATAATGATTATGTAAAAAATTTATTAAATCTTCATCATTATACATTTCTCTTAATTTAAAATAATTAATTTTCATATTTACCCCCCAGCAACGAACATATTCTATCAGAAAAAGAAAAAAAATACAAATTAATGTATTTTTATTTCATTGCCGCTTTTCTAGATAAATTTAGTCTTCCGCGTTTGTCATAACCAAGACATTTTACAATCATATCATCGCCTACATTGGCAATATCAGTTGTTTTTTCTACTCTTTTAACATCAAGTTCTGATATATGTACTAACCCGTCACATCCAGGCCATAATTCAACAAAACAGCCTGAATCAATTACTTTAACTACTTTACCTTTATAGATTACTCCTTCTTCAGGAACTCTTACTACATCCTTGATCATCTTTGCAGTTTTTTCAATTATTTCTTTATCAGTATGATAAATAATTACCTTACCATCATCTTCTAAATCTACTTTAACAGCATTAACATCATTAACACTAACAACTCCTGATGCATCTTGGATAATCTTAGTAATAGTATCTCCGCCTTTACCAATGATATCTTTTATCTTTTCAGGATCTACCATAAATGTTAATGTCTTAGGTGCATACTTAGATACTTCCTTACGAGGCTCTTTAATAGTTGAAGTCATTACATCTAATACTTTCATTCTAGCTTCTTTTGCATTAGCTAAAGCCTCACTAAGTATTTCTTTAGTAATACCTTTAATCTTAATATCCATCTGAAGGGCACATATACCATCCTTGGTACCTGCAACCTTAAAGTCCATATCTCCTAGATGATCTTCCATACCTTGAATATCAGTTAAAATAGTATAGTCATCACCATAAGTAATTAATCCCATCGCAATTCCCGCAACTGGATTTTTAATAGGAACACCAGCAGCCATTAAACTCATACATCCCGCACAAATACTTGCTTGTGATGATGAACCATTAGATTCAAGTATTTCTGATACAACACGAATTGTATAAGGGAAATCTTCTTCACTAGGAATAACTTGTGCGAGTGCACGCTCACCTAATGCCCCATGACCTATTTCACGTCTTCCAGGAGCACCATATCTGCCAGTTTCACCAACAGAGAATTGTGGAAAGTTATAGTGAAGCATAAATCTCTTTTCTGTCTCTAAATCAAGTCCATCAAGAATTTGATGTTCACCAAGCGCACCCAATGTAGTTACTGATAAACTTTGAGTCTCGCCACGAGTAAATAAAGCTGATCCATGTGTTCTAGGTAGTAAATCAATATCTGCAGAAAGTGGTCTTATTTCAGTCATCTCTCTACCATCTGCACGTAATTTTTCTTTAACTACAATAGATCTAAATATTTCATATTCAATCTCTTCTAATACTAACTTAACTTTAGTTATTTCTTCTCTTAGCTCTTCATCAGTTAAATCTTTGTACTTTTCTTCATATTCTAAAACTACATTTTCTTTAATCTCATCTAGTTTATTATATTTCTCAAGTTTATCTTTAATACGAAGCGCAGCATCAATATCATCTTTACACTTACTTGTAACTTCTTCTTTTAGTTCTTCAGATATTTCTAATGCTTCGTACTCCATTTTTTCTTGACCAATTTCATCAACAATTTTCTTCTCAAATTCATTTAACTCTTTAATTGCATCAAAACCAAACATTAATGCATCAAGCATATCTTTTTCTGATACTTCTTTTGCTCCTGCTTCAACCATGTTAATTGCATCAATTGTTCCTGCAACTGTTAAATCAATATCAGATACTTCTGACTGTTCAACTGTAGGGTTTATAACCAACTCTCCATCTACTCTACCTACTTTAACTCCCGCAATAGGTCCATCAAATGGTATTTTAGAAATAGATGTAGCAAGACTTGATCCAAACATTGCAGCCATCTCAGGTGAGTTATCAGGATCAACACTTAAAATTGTATTTACAATTTGTACCTCATTTCTAAAGTTTTCTGGAAACATCGGTCTCATTGGTCTATCAATCATACGTGCAGCAAGTGTTGCAGCCTCAGTTGGACGTCCCTCTCTTTTTATAAATCCACCAGGTATTTTACCAACTGAATATAATTTTTCTTGATATAAAACCATAAGTGGAAAGAAATCGGATAAAACATTTGCATTTTTTGATACAACAACAGTAGATAATACTACAGTATCACCGTATCTAACTAATACTGCTCCTGTTGCTTGTTTTGCAAGTTCTCCAATCTCAACAACTAATTTTCTTCCTCTAAAATCTAATTCATATACTTTCTTCATACATACCTCCTCAAAATAAAGACACTCAAAAAAGAGTGTCCAAATGTTTTATAAATTATTTTCTTAACCCTAATTCTTTAACAATTTTACGATATCTAGTAACATCATGTTTAATTAAGTAATTAAGTAAACTCTTTCTTTGACCAACTTTCTTAAGTAATCCTCTTTTAGAATGATGATCATGTTTATGTTCTTTAAAATGTTCAGTTAAAGAATTAATTTCTTCTGTTAAAATAGCAATTTGTACTTCAATAGAACCAGTATCAGTTTCATTTTTTCCAAACTTTTTAACAAGTTCTGCTTTCTTTTCTTTATTTAAAGCCATAATATTCTCCTTTCATCTAAATTCACTTAAACCTAGTATAATGCAGGAGACATCAAACCAAGATTAAGTAGCACATATAATATACTATAAAATTGGATGAATTGCAAGTACTTTTTTATTTTTATTCTTCCATCTCAAGACTGTCTAAATCAAAATATTCTGATAAAGTATCATTTACATCATTCTTTGTATTTTCATCATTTGCCTTATCATGCATGTTTAACCCTCCTTTTTGTTTCAATACTTACTCGCTGTACTAGTGCGATAGATATTAATAGTGATAATGTAAAACTTCCTCCATAAGACAAGAATGGTAGTGGTACACCTGTAAGTGGAATAAGACCAAATAAACCACCTAGATTGATTGCGATATGCATAAATATATATGTCGCAACACCTATACAAATATATCTATTTTTAATTGTATCAGTAATACGTGCAAGTCTAAGTATTCGATATATTAAAACTGTATAACACAAGAATATTAAACTACCACCTACTAATCCATTTTCTTCTGATATTATAGAAAATACCATATCTGTATGTGGTTCAGGAATATAAGAATATTTCTGAGTACTCTTACCTATACCAAGTCCAAACGCTCCACCTTTATTAATCGCAATAAATGCATTACATATCTGATATCCTGTTGTTGAATAATGTGAACATGGATTACGATAATCAAATCTTGATAATTGCGCTTTTGTAAGTGGATTACCTTTTATAACTATATAACCTAGAACTCCTACTAATAATAATACACCACCTACAAAGATAGTTTTAAACTTATCATGCGGAAGTATTGGACTAGTTAAAAAAATAACAGTAAATATCATTGCGAGTATAATTGCAGTCCCCAAATCTTTTTGTAATACTACAAGTAGTATTAATGGAATACCAATAGACAAAATTATCAATAAATATTTTAAATGACTAACTTTATTACTAGTTAATACTTTGCTAAACTTCTCTAAATAAAAAGATAGAGCAATTATCATAATAGGTTTAGCAACCTCACTAGGTTGTAAGTTAAAGAAGCCTAAATCAATCCAGTTAGACGCACCCCTAGTAGTAGTTCCTTGAACTATTAAAAATACATTTAAACCTATTATTCCAAAGAATAATAAAGGAATAAATTTATAATATTTTTTTAAAGGCATATTCATAACTATAATAGTCGCAACTAAGGATGCAACAAGTATTAATAAATGTCTATAAAAATAATAATAGATTGACTTTTCTAAATTTATAACTGCCTCTCTACTTGATGCAGTTACTATATTAAATAACCCAAATAAACTAAGCACTATAGTAATAAATAGAATTAGTTTATCAGAATCTCTTATAACTCTTCTCATATCTCTCTCCTAAAATAATAATACCATGATTTATTAATATTTACAATAATCAAAAACTAGGTTATATTCATTATCAAAAATAAATAATTGAAATAAAATATATTGAATAGATAGGAGGGTTTATATGTATTACTATGGTGGATACCAAGGTTACGGAGGATATCCAAGCGGTGGATGTTGTAACCAAGGTGGTTATGGAACTGGCTATGGTGCAGCTATAATCTTAGTATTATTTATATTACTAGTAATTGTTATTGGC
>CADCIZ010000003.1 GCA_902801685.1 uncultured Erysipelotrichaceae bacterium
ATCCACAGGCGAGAGTTATTATAACTCAAAAAAATATAAATAGAAAGGATCAATCAAATAGATTAAAACTTCTATAAGATTGATTATACGAGGATGATACTATGAATAAAAAACTACCTAAGGTATTTCAAAATAAAATAGATAAAGATGTTAGTAACAACAATAAATTCTATTATAGCGTGAATAAAACAAATGAAAGTGATGTTAAAGAAAATCTAAACAAGAAAGAAATTAAGCCTAAAAATATCAATAAGAAAATTAATGAAATATTTGCATCACCTACCTATGTATATAAAGCAAATGTTGAGATTACTACCAAAGATTCCACCATCACTACAAAAGTAATAGGAAGAAATAAAAGTTACTTAATTACTATGGATAATAAAACTATACCTATAGATAATATCATTGATATAAAATTAAAATAGCTAACTATCTAGCTATTTATTTTGTATTAATAATCAGTTATAGTAATCTTATTTATATATCCTTTAGAGTCATAGTCCATAGATACTTCATATTTTTTAAAATCATCAAATTGTTTCTTTAAAGCAGTAACTTCATCAGAATTTGAAGTATTTGTACCATTATATGAAACTATAATTATATGATTTTTATTAGTTTTTAGTGATTTAGTAACTTCAGTTAGTAAACTATTAACTTGCGAACCACTTTGTGTCCCTATATACCAATCAAAAGTCTGATTAAAATATGTTATTTCATGCTTTTTTGCATCATTATTAAAATCACTGCGCATTCCAATCATTTTTACAAAAACAAAACCAATGAATCCAAATACAAATAGCATCATAATAATATAGAATATTAAATAACCAATACCAATTCTCTTAGCATATTTTAATCCTTTTTTAGCACCCATTTTTATTTTTTCTTGATTATCTTTATCATTAACATAATTTTTAAATTGGCCTTTTAATCCTTCATTAATACTATTATCAACATATTTCTCATCCTCTGGAACATATTCGTCTTGAATTCCTACATATTGTCCATCTTTTTTCATAAATTTAATTCCTCCTTATTCAATTACAACAGCAGTACCACTTACTGTAACCATTAACATAGAACCATTAGGTCCAATAGTTTCTGTATCTACTTTAACTCCAACTATCGCGTTAGCACCTATTTTTGATGCTCTATCCATCATTTCTTTAATTGCATCTGCACGTGCATTTACAACTTCTTCTTCATATTCTTCTACTCTACCACCAGTAAAATTAGTAATACTTGCACCAAAGTCTTTTAGAAAGTCAATACCACTTATAGCCTCACCGAATATTACTCCCATATACTTTTTTATTATTTTACCTTCTAATGTAGGGGTTGTTGATATAATCATATAATCACCTCCCGCTTATCTAACTGTACTAATATTATCATAATTAAAATGTATTTGCAAATTAAAAAGGCATTATTTTACTAATACCTTCACATCATCTACGTTATACCAACCTTCACCAATATTTTGCGTTACATTATCTAAGCAATATGCAATAACATCATATTTTAATTTTTTAAGTTCAGCAATTTTTTCTTTATTATCATTTGATATAAGTTCAGTATCTCCCTCGCTATTTTTATAGTATATAAGTGAAACTTCCCTTTCATCACTAATAGGATAATACGTAGTCATACTATTCTCTTTATTATAAGCATCAGTTGCATTAATATAAATGTCATTTGTTGCAGATACTTTTGTTCCTATTGTAATTTCTTTATTATCTTCTTTTTCATCTATTTCAGCATCTATATTGCTATTAAAACTATTTGATGGCTGGGCATATTCTATTTCATTATCAACAGAATTTGATGTAATATCCTCAATAATATTTTTCTCTATATTAACTTTAACATCTTCATTAACACTATCAATTGTAGATATACTTTTACTATTTATATTATCACTAATCTTTTTATCATAACCTGCAGTTATTGTAGATATTCCAATCATAGTAATACCTGCAAGTAATCCAGCAATAACTTTACCAATATTCTTTTTTAATGATTTTTTTATCTTGCCCCATTTAGATGCTTTTCTTATTTTAGTAATTTTATGATTTTTCTTTTTATTTGACTTATAATCATTAAAACAAATAAAATCACTATAATCATTATTTTCACTAATATCATAATCAATCAAAGCCTTTTTATCATCTTTAATTGAAGACATAAATATAAAATCATTTGTATCTACTTCTTTGTAATCTTCATCTGTTTTCAATTTATTATTCTTTTTTAAATCAGTCTTATAATAATTTTCAATATCTAATAACTTATTATACTCTTTTTTTAGTTTATTAGTATCTATATTAACATTTATATCTTTATAATCATAAAAAACTATACTATATAACTTATTCTTAAAATCACTTATTTTATTTATATCCTCTATATTTTTTTCTTCATATATAATATCATAATTATACTGTTTTATAGTCTTATTAATACTATCTAAGTTACCATTATAATATTGAATATCTGATAATAATTCATTTAACTTATTCTTTTTTAAGAATACTTGATTTAATGCTGTCCCATATGCATTTATTAGCATCCTATAATTAGAAAGTGTTTTTTTAAAATATTCTTTATCACTAGCTAATGTATTATAATCATCTTTACTTTTCGATTTTTTTATTTCTTCATCAGATAAAGATACTAATTGTTCCATTAAATATATTTCTTCTTTAATATTAATAATCTTAGATCTTAATGATTCGATTTTTTCATCATATATATTACTGATATCACTATTTATACTTATACGATATGAAAATTCTTTTACATTCAAATATTTTAATTCTTCCATCCTAATCCCCTCAACGAGTACATATTATAACATTTTTTTAATTAATTGCAAATTGAAATAGCAAAATTTAATAAGAAGAATTATATTTACAAAATAATTACCAATATGTTAGAATAACTTTACAAGATTTTTATGAAATAACTAAGGAGGAAATATGAAATTACCAAATTATAATTATCACTCTCACACATACAGATGTGGACATGCTACATTTGTTAATGATAAAGAATATATAGATAAATATATTAAAAATGGTTTTAAAAATATTGGAATATCAGATCATATGCCTAATACTAAATATCAGTTGCCTGATGAAAGAAGCAGAATGGATATAAATCACTTTAATTCCTACATAAAGAGTATTAAAAAAATAAGTAAACGTAATAGAAATATCAATATACTAATTGGTTTAGAGTGTGAATATTCTAATATACTAGCTAAACATTTATGTATGTTAAAAGATAAATGTGATTACTTAATACTAGGTCAACACTATATAGACAATATTAATCCTATATCAAATATAGAATATCCTTTAATATATGCAGAAAGTGTATGTGATGCACTCGATACAGGATTGTTTGATTATATAGCTCATCCTGATTACTTTTTAAAGTACCGTGATACTATAAAAAAAGAAGATAGGGATGCTTATATTTCTAACTGTAAGAAATGTTTTAAAACGATATGTATCAAAGCAAAAAAACTTAATATTCCATTAGAAATAAATCTAAACTTTATAAACAATGTTAAAATCATGGAAGATAACGAGTATCCTTATCCACATAGTTTATTATTCGATATTGCAAGTAAAATAGGTAATAAATGTGTAATAGGAATTGATGCCCATAATCCAAATGTTATTGCAAAGTATAAAGATTCATTTTATAAAGTACTAAGAGATTTACCTAAATTAGATATCATTTATGATTATAATCCTATTAAATATAGAACTAAACTACTAGATAAAAAATATAATATATTTAAAAAAAATATTAAAAGTTTTGAATACTTTTACTTAAAGAAAATAATAAAAAGAATTCCTTATAATTCAAATAACGAAGAGATAATAAATATGTTTAATAAATTAAAAATTAATCTTTCTAATAATAAAAATATAATTATTAACCAGCTATTAAAAGAAATTGATACGATTAATAATTCCATTCTAGATATCAAAGATAAAAATAGTATGATTAATAGAAAGAAGGAATATATTAAGCTTACTGAGAAAAGATATAAAGAACAAGACAAATTATTAACAAATATGATAAAGATACTAAATAAAAATAAATATAAATACAATGGTCAAAAATTAATAAAGAGATTAAAAGAATACTACTTATAAATTGAGATAAGTAATATTCTTTTTATTATCCTTAACAATTTCTTTAAAGAATATTGACGGATTATTTAACTTTAATAAATATACTTCATTTTTTGATCTAGTAAGACTAACATAGAATAATCTTCTTTCTTCTGCATATTCATAATATTCTTTTGGATACACATAATCTATTATATCTGGATTCTTTATCTTATTTGGAAAACCTAAATCAGAATCATCTAAATTAACAATAATTACACAATCAGCCTCCAACCCTTTTGCCGAGTGTACTGTTTTATATTCAATTTTATTATTATACATATTTGTAATTTTTTCAATCCTATTTAAATTAATATATTTCTCTATATCTTTATTATTTCTACCTAATATAAGTATATTTCTTTTATTATTACTTAAACATACCAATAATTTATCTAAATTATTATCATCAATAACAATAATTGGTTTAAGTATAGATTTGTAAGAAACTATATCTTTTCTAATTTGACTTTTATTCTTCATAATAAATTTACAAGATATATCTACAATCTCTTTACAGCACCTATAATTATTCTTTAAATATATAACTTTTGAATAGTTATTCTTAAATAAGTTTAAGTAGCATTCTAAATTACTTCCAGAAAAGCCATATATAGATTGATAATCATCACCTACTACTAATAATTTAGAAGAAGTATTATCTACTACTCTGTTTAACAATTTCATTCTAACTTTAGATATATCTTGAAACTCATCTACTATTATATACTTATATTTTAATGAACAATTATCAACATAATCCGCTGCCTTACCAATTAACAAATTCAAATCTATTTCATATTTTGAATCTAATTCACTACTATATAAGTAATAAATATCAATTATCACTGATACTAACTTTTTATACTTTTTTATCTTCAAGAAATCTTTTATCTCTTTACCATTAACTATAAATAATTCAATAAACTTTTTAATTGTATATTTTAAATAATCAAAATAACCATTATTTAGATAATATTCATATTTATTAACATTAACTTTATCTATTAGATTAACTAGTTTCTTTTTGGTTTTATTACTATGAATTGCAATACCTAAAAAATATTCATTTATAACATAAGATAAATAGTTGTTATTAATTTTATATTTATCACCTATTATATTTAAAGCCAATTTGTGAAAAGTCATAACATCTATATTATATTTAAGTCTATTTTTTAAATTATCTACTGCTTCATTTGTAAAAGATAAACATAGTATTTCATCTTCTTTAATATTACAATTATCAATAAGATAGTTAATCTTACCTACTATTAAAGATGTTTTACCAGAACCTGCTCCAGCTACTACTAAAGTTATTAATTCATCTGTATATATTGCTTTTAATTGCTCTTTATCTAATGAATAATTATTTACCTTTATTTTATTATTACACTTATCATTTACATATTTAGTATTATAGTAGTCTATAAACTTATTTAGTTTATAAACAAGTAAATAATTAAATAGTATAAATTTATACTTATATCTATTTAAATACAAGGCAATTATTACTATTCTTTTATTATAATCAATATACATATTACCACCTATAATATATATACAACAAAACTTTTTAAATTCCTTCTTTCTAAGAAAAAAATCAACCTTTTCGGTTAATTTTTAATAATTTTCTTTCTTAATTTCAAAGTATGATTGTGGATGATTACATACCGGACATACTTTTGGAGCAGATGAACCAATTACAATATGTCCGCAATTACGGCATTGCCATATTCTATCACCATCACGTGAGAACACTAATTCTCCTTTGACATTCTCAAGTAATTTTCTAAATCTTTCTTCATGATGTTTTTCAATATTTCCTACACTCTCAAATAGAAATGCAATACGGTCATATCCTTCTTCTTTTGCAGTTTTAGCAAACTCATCATACATATCTGTCCATTCGTAGTTTTCACCTTCAGCAGCAGCAAGTAAGTTGTCCTCTGTACTAGGAATACTACCGCCATTTAATTCTTTAAACCACATCTTAGCATGTTCTTTCTCATTATTTGCTGATTCTTCAAATATTTCTGCAATTTGTTCATAACCATCTTTTCTTGCCTTGCTTGCAAAATATGTATATTTATTACGAGCCTGGCTTTCTCCAGCAAATGCAGTTTGTAAATTTTTATATGTTTTACTTTCTTTAAATTCCATATATATCCTCCTTCTAACCAACTTAATTATAGTAAATATTAAACCAGATTTCAAGTACTAATTACATACCTGTCTCTTAGATGTATTATATTCATTATAACAGTAAGCTCCATCTCTTATACCACCTTTAGGACAGCTTTCCTTATTAGAACCATACTGTCTCTTAGCAGCCTTCTTACATTTATTACCATCTAACCATTCACCATTACTAGAATTACAATTTGCATAGATTTTTCTATTCCACTTATCAGTATATAGATATGTTGCAGAATATACACAATATCCATCTTTAGTGTTAGTGAATCCTTTTTCACATTTATAAACAGTCTTCTTAGCCTCATATAATTTTTCATGGCAATATGCTGTTGGTCCTGATCCAACAATTGAACCTCTTGTACAATAATACTCTGTAGAACATGCATTCTTTTTCCAAACAGCATACATCGTAACTACTTGTCCTGCTGGAACAGTTTTCGCAACTTTAGCTCCATTTGAATATGGATCTTTACCAAAAGAGCATTTTGCTTGTACCATCCAAGTAGAATTTTGATGACTAGGATCTGTATAACATAACCATTCATTTCCCTTTTTAGCATACCATTCTTTAAACTTATAACCAGACTTACTAAAACTGTTGCTTTTCAATTTCGTAGGTACACCATAGATTATTTTTTGTTCAGACATTGAACCATAACCACCATTGGCATCATATCTTACAGTAAATGAATTTGTTTTCCATTGAGCAACCATCTTTACATATCTTCCAGGATTTGCTGTTTTTGCAACATACTCTTGATTACTATATATTACATAACCGAAATTACACTTAGAAATACTCATCCATTCTGTTCTTTGTTTTCCTGGATCTGTATAGCATAACCAAGTACCATCATCTCTTTGAGCATGCCAACCTATAAAATTATATCCTGATCTTGTAAACTTATTAGCAAATAATTTCGTAGATACACCATAGGTTATCTTCTGATCACTCATCGTACCAGTACCACCGCCAGAATAGTATTTTACGGTAAACTGAGATGATTTCCACTGTGCATGCATTGTTACTGATGTTCCAACTGGAGCTGTCTGTGCTACCTTTTCTCCATCATTGTATTTTACATAGCCAAAATTATTACACGTATTTTTATTTGTCCAAGCCGTTCTTTGTTTTCCCGGATCTGTATAACACAACCAGGTGCCATTCTGTCTTTGAGCATACCATCCATCAAATATATATCCATTCTTTTTAAAGTTATTTAATCTAAGCGAAGTAGATTTTCCATATTCAATTGTTTGACTACCCATAATTCCTGTTACTCCTGTTGCAGAATAGTTAACAGTAAAAGAATTTAATTCCCACTGAGCATACATCGTAACACTCTCATTTACATTAACAAGTTTTAATAATTTTTCTCCTTTTGCAAACTTTACATAACCATTTTTTTTACAAACACTTTCATTTTTCCATTCTTTTAAACTCTTGTTACTATTTGTATAACAATACCATAAATTATCATTTCTTAAAGCATGATATCCTGCAAATTTATAGTACTGTTTTTTAGGAGTTATATTAGATAAATTAAAATATTCATTATAATTAACAATTTGATTGTTAATGCTAGTATTGCTATTAGTTTTATAATAAACCGTGTATTGACCAGAAACATTATTACTTGAAGTATTATTCTTTTCCCATACAGCCTTTAATAGAACACTAGAACCATATGGAATATATGCAAGCGTTCCACCATCCCTTAATATGAGAGCATTAGTAATACTACATTCTACATTTGGAACACTTAATTCCAAATATTTTTTATCACATTTTTGAATATCATAATATTTACTATCAGATTTATATGTATAAACATTCCATCCTTTAAAAGTGTATCCTGTCCTCACAATTTGTCCATTATTAGCTTTTATAATGGTATTTTTGTAAAACTGAAAAGTACTATCAGATGCTTTATCACCAGCATTTTGAACATCAATACTACCAATACCACCATTGGCATCATACATAATAGTCAAAGGAATACTGTGTGATTTCCATTGTGGATATATTGTAAAAACTTGACCAATTTTATTATTAAAATATAAATAGTCTGAGATGAGTGGTTCATCGATAAAAGAATGAAAAGTTGTTGATAAATCATTCGGATCATTAACTTCAGTGTTAACTGTTGTAACCCATTTTTTTGTATCATTATCATAGATTTTCCAACCATCAAATTTATATCCATCTTTGTAATAATCACAATTCGGAAGACTAATAGTAGTAGTTAATGTACTAATTTCAATCGGATACATATATCCACTTGTTGCACCATTAGAATCAAAATTAATCGTTCTTTTACCTTCCCACATTGCAATAAGAACTAATGTGTCCCCAGGTCTTACAAATTCAAAATCTTTTTCAAGACCATTAATAATACTAGAAAGTGAAGAACAATCTTTAATAATTGCAATTTCTTCGACTTGCTTCTTATTACCCATATTATATATAAATGAATCATCATAATAATATCTTTTTTCTTTATCATCATCAATTACATTACCATGACTATCCGTAGAACCATAAAAAACCCATAAATATTTTTTTAATCTTTTATTATAAATAGCCCAGCCAAAAAAATTGGAATCATTATAAGGACCTTTAAATGTATTTTTTTTAACAGCATCAGTAGAATTTATCTCCACTGTCTGCGGAGTCATACTTCCACTTCCTCCATTAGGATTAAACTCAATAGAAATTGTATTATTAGTATCAGCTGTAACTGAATTTCCCATTAGTTTGTTTAAACCACCCATGGCAAACAATACTACACCAATAATAATTAATAAAATTGGAATTATAACTATCAATATTCTTTTAATTTTTGTATCATTTTTATCTGGTTTTATACCAATATAATTTTTCTTTTTAAACATAAATACTCCCTAATTATTATTACTTTTTCCAATCAGCATATAAATATACAACACTTCCTGGTTCAACAAGATTATAAATATATACATTATCTTTATATAATACATAGCCATATTTATTACAGTAACTCTGATTCGTCCATGCAAAATTTGTTTTAGTATTATCTATATAACACATCCAATTATTATCACTTCTTTTTACACGCCATCCATTAAATGAATAACCATCGAGTGTAAAATGATTTTTCTTTAATTGGACTGATTTACCATAGATAACCCTCTGATCATCCATTTTACCAGTTCCGGTATTACTGTTGTATTTAATTAAATAACTATCTTTAGATACTGAATTACCCATAAGTTCAGGAGTAATTCCAATTGTTAACATCAAAACAAGTGCACCTAGTGATACAATTGTTATTTTTACTGGAGTTAAATGTAAATTTTTTCTACCACCAATAGTTTTTACTTTCTTCTTATTATCTTCTTTCATATATATCCTTTCTTATTTACTTATTTACATTATTATAATAATACATTTCTGATAGTTCTAGTGAAACATTTTCTAACTCATCATTACTAGAAGAATTTAAAATATTCTCAAGATAATAAATAAGTTCATGATTACTTTTAAATTTAGTAACATCAATACCATTTTTATTAAGAATATCCATTTGATAATCTGTTAAAACTAGATTCCCAACTTGTTTATAATAGTTGTCTTCACTAATCATTATTACCACCTAACTGTATTATCTTGTATACTCTTACACTTTCTTTTGGAAATGTATTATTTTTTTTATCATATTTTTTAAATCTATGACTTAGTATTACAAATCCTAAAAGTATATAAAGTGATGAAAACAATGCCATTGAAATCTGTAAAAGAGTTAATATTGTTGAATCTGAATATAATTTAACCTCACTTGTTATATCTATTTTTTCACTTGAAATAATTCCTATTATCATAATAAATATAAAATCAACTATAATAGTTATTATACTAGCAATGATTTTACTACTTTTATAAACTTTCTTACTTATTACGTGATATATAAATGTCGCATTAATAATTATAAGCATAATTATATAAATACCTAAATTAGGAAAGTATAGTGCTTTTAATAATATTTCTATAAAAGAATCTATTACTTTTAATATAATATTAAAGTACTTTATAACAAAGAAAGTAATCAAAAATATTCCACTTACTATATAGATAATCTTACTAAATTTTTTATGCTTTTTAATATCAATAATCATAAACACAATAAGTAATAATCCAACAAGTGCATATGCAATAAAAAAAGGTGTAGAAACAGCAGTACTAAAAAATAGTTTAATTTTTTCAACTATAGATAAATCTGCCATTTTTTCACCTTCTTATTTTTTTTCTTTATTTACAAGTTCAAATATATATACCGTCTGTTCTGTATCACTATTATGCGTACAAGTTATTAAAGTTAATACCGTCTTATTGGGATCACGTTTAATTTCAACCTGTCCAGTTTTAGGAACGTTATATACTGTCTTTAATGTATATGTATACTTATAACCATTATATGTAACTATAGCTTTATCATCTATTGATAGTTTATATAGCTTATCAAAATAGCATACCCAACAGTTTCCAGAATGAGCAGCAAGAATTAAGTTTCCTCTATCAATATCAGGAAATGTTGAATGTTCTATTACTGTTACATTCCTATTTACATTGTTATAAGGCGATTCAATGTTTAAAAATCCTCTTTTTATATTAACAGCTGGAACTTCAAGAGTACCTATATAACTATAACTTATACTTTTATCTTCTTCACCAATATTAGCGAGTCTTTCAGGAACATTCTCTTCCACAGTTGTTGGATTAACGGTATCTTCCTTTTCAATAGTCTTAGGAGTTTCATCTTCATAAAGCAATAAATTCATCGATGAATAAATCTTTTCTTTTTTAGCAACTAAATAATTATAACTAATTAAATAAATGCCAAAAATAAATAACACTAAAGAAAAAAGAAGAACAGTACTAGTTCTAGGCTTTTTTCTTTTTCTTTGTTTCATAGAATAATACACCAGTACCAAGACCTACCAATACTAATCCAGAAATCATCGCAATTATATTTTGCATGTTAAATGTATCAGGTACATCAATAATTGTTGCATCCTTCATTACTAATGTATTAGCATCTCTATCTTTTAATTTACCATTTTCAATAGTAAATGGAATAGATTCTGCAACAGTATATCCTTGAGGAGCAGTAGTCTCCACTAAAATATAATTACCATCTGCAAGTCCAGTAATTTCCTGTGGCTTATCAGTTGATACCCAACTCCATCCAGTACTTGTTTCATTTTCATAGAATATTTCTAAGTGTGCTCCTGGAATCTCCTTTGATGAATTTATATCTTGTTTACTTACTTTAAATGATGAAAGACTGTTCTCAAGAGTTACAGTATTGTTACCTGCTTGAATAACTATTGTTGCAGTCGCTTTTTTCATAACATAAGCATCGCTTGGAGCTTCTTCTTCTTGAACTGTATATGTCTCACCAACAATTAAATTTTCAACAACCTTTGGTGTTTCGCCACTTTCAAAAACATAACTATCACCAAATTTTACATACTCAGGTACATATATACCTTCATTATTCTTAACTACTCTATACACTTTTATCTTTGCACCAGCAATGTTGTTTCCAGCCTCATCAACTTTGTTTATTGTAAGTTGACCAGTTTGTTTAGTATTTACAACTGTAACTTGAGCGCCCGTTGTACAATTATTATCATCAATAGTAAATGTTGTTTCCCTAGTTTGTATACTATACCCTTTTGGAGCCGCAACCTCAACCAACTTATAATTTCCCTTTTTCAAATCAGTTATTTCATATGTTCCATTATTAGTTATAGTGAAAGATTCAAGAGTTTCTGTGCTGTCACCTTCATACAATTCGAATTCTGCTCCATTTAATGCATTTGTTCCATCCGTTTTATTAATTACTGCTTTACACAAACTTTCCGCATTTGTATATTTTGCAGTAGCTGTACTAGAAAGTGGTTCAGAAGTGGTTCTAATAATATTAGGAACTAATCTTTGATATGATCCACAATCATATTGTTCAGAAACATTGTATTCATAATTGCTCTTTGCACTAAATTTTACACTAAACTGGTTCCCACTTCCTGCCGCTTGAGCTATGTCAGTAATATCAGCAGAAAGAACTGTCTTGTCCGTTGTAGAAGAAGTCACATTTAAATCTTTTGTTGTTGAACCTGAGGTTAATTTTTTCTCTGTAAGTTCACACTTTATCTTATTTCCATCAGCATCAGTACATATAGCAGTAACAGTTGCAACAGCTGATGTGATACCAGAGCCATTATTAACCACACTTATTTTTGCGTTTGATAATTTTAATTTTGCATTTCCATAACTATTATATGCAGCACCAGCAGCAGCCATCATTTGTTGATAAGCACTCGCACTTGTAATAGCAGACCAGTTACTCTTACTTACTAAAGCAGCCATGTTATTATCAGCTTGCCCTCCATTATTCTCATACAAGAATTGATTTATAGCCATCTCTGCATATAAATAATTTGTCCAATTTATTCCATCAACATCAGTTGATAAATCTCTTGCTTTTTTGATAATCGCCGCAATACCTGATGCCAATTTTTTGTTCTTAGTCGCATCAGTTGTCCAATCTGTTAAACTACACTTAGTACCAGTTGGTGGTACTTTTCTAGCAAAAGTTGAACATATTGCTTTTCCTGAAAAAGTTCCGCCAGTATATTCTTTTTTATATACCTTTGCATTCCCAACAGATGTCATCGTCCCCAATTTAGCGGTTATCGTATCTGGAAAATCAGAATGCAGTTTAGTAGCCGCATCTATACTTCCTATTATTCCAAACATAACAGCAAATAAAATCAATAAATTTAAAAATTTCTTCATTATCTCTACCTCTCAATCTTAATTAAATTATAGCACACAAAAAAAAAGTTAGCAAGATACTTTTGCTATTTTTTTAAAATATTATTTAGAGCCTTAATTAAGGCAATTTTTCCATAATGATAAGTAAGACCACCTTGTTGGTATGCTACATATGGTTCTTTTATTGGCCCATCACAAGATATTTCTATTGAACTACCTTGAATAAAAGAACCTGACGACATAATTATAGAGTCGCTATATCCTGGCATAGCATAAGGAATAGGAGCAACATTTGAATCAATTGCTGATGCACTTTGTATACCCTGACAATATTTAATAAGTTTATCTTTATCCTTAAATATAATACTTTCTACTATATCAACTCTTTTTTCATTATACTTAGGTGATACATTATATCCAAGTTCACTTAATACTTTACTTGTTAGTATTGCAGTTTTTAAGGCTGAGGCAACGACACTAGGTGCCATATATATACCTTGTAGGAATAATTTATTCATATTCATTGATGGACCAACTAATTTCGCTTCTCCAGCTACATTCAATCTTTCACTACATAAATGTATAAGTTTTTTTTTACCACATATATAACCACCATTAGGGGCAATTCCTCCACCTAAATTTTTAATTAAAGAACCTATTATTATATCTGCTCCGACTTCAAGTGGAGTCTTCTTTTCTACAAACTCACAATAACAATTATCTACCATTATAATTATATCTTTATTAATTCTTTTAACTAATTCAACTACCTTCTTAATTTTATCGATACATATACTTCGTCTAAGACTATACCCCCTAGATCTTTGTATATAAACTACTTTAACATTATGCTTATTTAAAAAACTTACTATCTTATCATAAGCAAAATCACTATCTACTAAATCTATTTGTTTATAATTAATACCAAAAGATTTTAAAGAACTTGCATTTTCTTTAATACCAATTACTTCTTCTAAAGTATCGTACGGTTTGCCACTAATAGATAAAATAGTATCATTTGGTCTTAGTATTCCAAATAAAGCTGTAGATATTGCATGAGTACCTGATATAATTTGACTTCTAACTAAACTATCTTCTCCACCTAATATATTACTAAATATATCTTCTATTTTATCTCTACCAGCATCATCATAACCATAACCAGTAGTACCATTAAAGTCTGATTCTGATACCTTATATTTATTAAAAGCATTTAAAACTTTTAAACTATTATATTCACATAGTCTATCTACTTTATCAAATTCTTTACTTAGTTCTTTCTCACACTTTCTTACTAATTCAACAACTTCCATTAGTTCCTCCATCTACTCTAATAATACTATTATTTATATAACTTGCATATTCACTAGCAAGAAAATATATGACATTGGCAATTTCTTTAGGTTCTGCAAATCTACCTAATAGTATGTTCTTACATTCATCATTAATATAATCATCATCTAACTGTTTATTCATATCAGTATTAACCCAACCAGGACATATTGCATTAACTCTAATATTAGGGCTTAACTCTGTTGCTAAATTATGAGTTAAAGATATAACGCCAGCCTTTGATGCATCATAATCAAGACTATATGGATAATACTGATTAAGTGCATTAGTAGATGAAATATTTATTATGCTTCCATTTTTCATATGTTTAATTACATATTTACTAACCAAATAAGTTCCAATTAAGTTTACATCAAGAACTCTTTTAAAATCATCAACATTTTTTTCAAAAGGCAGAGTATCATTAGCAATACCAGCATTGTTAACTAAGACGTCTATTGAACCAAACTGATTAACTATATCATCAACCATATTTTTTACTTCTTCTTCATTAGATATATCACACTTACATAGTAAACATTTAACACCATATTTATCCACATTTTCCTTAACTTTATTCGCTCTATCAGTATCACTATAGTAATTAATAACAACATCATAACCATTCTTAGCAAATTTTAGTGCAGTAGCCTCTCCTATCCCTTTAGATGCACCTGTAACTAATACAACCATCAAATCACCTTTTTTCTATAAATATTTTATCACATTCTATCAGAAAAATAAATCATTTTTGTAATTTCTTAGCACTCACACTTGACAAGTGCTAGGATTTGAGTATAATGGTATATAAGGAGGGGATAATTATGAATATGAATAATCCTTATGAACAAAATTTAGAAAACGCTTTAGAGAAGTATGGAAGGGATATAGTTAAAGCTGTTAAAGATAATAAAACTGATCCTGTTATTGGTAGAGACGAAGAAATTAGAAATGTTACTAGAATTCTTTCTCGTAAGACTAAAAACAATCCAGTATTAATTGGAGAACCTGGCGTTGGTAAGACCGCTATTATTGAAGGCCTCGCCCAAAGAATAGTCAAAGGGGATGTTCCTAATAGTTTAAAGAATAAAACTATCTGGGAACTTGATTTAGGAGCATTAATTGCTGGTGCGAAATTTCGTGGTGAATTTGAAGAAAGATTAAAAGCTGTACTTAAGGAGATTAAAGAATCTAATGGTGAGATCATTCTTTTTATTGATGAGATACATATGATAGTAGGAGCAGGGGCAGAAGGAGCTATGGATGCTGGAAACTTACTTAAGCCAATGCTTGCTAGAGGGGAAATACTATGTATTGGAGCCACCACTTTAAATGAATATCGTAAGTATATTGAAAAAGATGGTGCTTTAGAGAGAAGATTTCAAAAGGTACTTGTTAAAGAACCTACGGTAATGGATACAATTACTATACTTAGAGGATTAAAATCTAGATTTGAAGTATATCATAAAGTAAGTATTAAAGATAAAGCATTAGTAGCTGCTGCAACTTTATCAAATAGATATATAACTGATAGGTTCTTACCTGATAAAGCAATAGATTTAGTAGATGAAGCATGTGCGACTATTAAAGTCCAAATGGAATCTGTTCCAACGGAAATAGATACATTAACAAGAGAGATTATGCAATTAGAAATTGAAAAAGAAGCTTTAAAGAAAGAAAAAGACGATATTTCTAAAGCTAGAATTAACGATATCAACAATAAACTTGATGAACTAAAGACTAAAGAGGCTAATCTTAAAGCTGATTGGCAAGAAGAAAAAGAGATTAATACGTTAATTAATAAAAAGAAAGAAGAAATAGAAAGAGCAACTATTGAATTAGAGAAAGCGGAAGATGAATATGAACTTGAGAAAGCTGCAATCTTACGTCATGGTACACTTCCTAAATTAAATAAAGAATTAGATGAGTTAAAGCAAAGAAGTAAGAATAAAATACTTAGTGATTCCGTAGATGATGAAGATATCGCAAAAATAATTTCTAAATGGACTAACATTCCAATTAGTAAATTAGTTGGGGGAGAAAAAGAAAAACTTATTAATTTAGAGAAGAACTTAGGTAGAAGAGTTAAAGGGCAAGATAATGCATTACATATTGTAAGTGAAGCCATCATTAGATCTCGTGCAGGAATAAAAGATCCGAATAGACCAATTGGTTCATTTATCTTTTTAGGTCCTACAGGTGTTGGTAAAACTGAGGTTGCTAAATCTCTTGCTGAAGAATTATTTGACGATGAAAGACATATGGTAAGAATTGATATGAGTGAGTATATGGAATCTCATTCAGTTGCACGACTAATTGGAGCTCCTCCAGGTTATGTTGGATATGATGAAGGTGGACAATTAACTGAGGCTGTTAGAAGAAATCCATATAGTATAATTCTTTTTGATGAGATTGAAAAGGCTCATAAAGATATTTTCAATGTTTTACTGCAAATACTTGATGATGGAAGAATTACTGATTCACAAGGAAGAACGGTCGATTTTAAAAATACAATTATCATTATGACATCTAATATTGGTAGTGAATATATTCTTGATAATAATGAAAACTCTAAAAAACTTATTGAACAAGAATTACATTCAACCTTTAAACCAGAATTCTTAAATAGAATTGATGAGATTATTACATTTAATCCACTTAATAAAGATATTCTATATAAGATACTTGATAATCAAATATTAGATATAAATAAAAGGTTAATAAATAAACATATTATTATTGAACTTACTGATAATTGTAAGAATTCAATTATAGATAATGCATATAATCCAGTATATGGAGCTAGACCTCTTAAAAGATATTTAAGCAAAAATATAGAATCTTTGATTGCTAATGCTATTATATCTGATACATTAAAACCTAACTCTAAAATATTAATAAATATTGTTAATAATGAATATGTAATAAAAGACTATGATAAATAATTTTTATCATAGTCTTTTTTTAATATTTGTAATTAAAATATAACAGTGAGCGGATATGACTTGTTCTTTTCATCAAGTGGTAATTCATCGGGATAAAAACATAAGATACCACCGTTACCTACATTTAATTTAGTTTTATCTAATATTTTAAAATTACTTATCATATTCTTTGTAGGATTAGCAGTCTTCTTTATCTCAAATGGATAAATAGTATTATTCATTTCTATTATTAAATCTATTTCTTTACCATCTTTATCACGATAAAAATACATATTATAATTAATATCTTCGCTACTATTTCTTTTGTTTTTTATAAGTTCACTGATAATAAAATTTTCTAAGAAATGTCCTGACTGTGATGAATACATTAAATTTTCATGACTACTCCATCCACACAGATAAGAACATAAACCAGTATCTAAAAATACAATTTTAGGTGTCTTTATTGCTCTTTTTAATTCAGTAGAAAAATATGGTTGTAATAAGTAAATGATATCACTAGCCTCTAATATAGATATCCATTTTTTTACCGTTTTTTCATCGATGTCCGCATCTTCTGCAATTGATTTATAATTTAATATCTCTCCACATCTTGCAGCAACCGCTATCATAAACTTTCTAAAACTTATTAAATCTCCGACTTGCGCTAAATTTCTAACATCTCTTTCTAAATATGTAAGTAGATAATCATTGAAAAATTGATTTCGATTTAATTTATCACTTATATATTCTGGCATACCACCCTCGAAAATGTTTTTAAAAATTTCATCTTCAGATAAAGTAAAATTATATTTAACTTTTTGTGGTAAAAAAAGTTTTGATTTGAAACCTTTCTTTTCTGCATAGCTTAACGATGACATTTCTACTATCGATATTCTCCCAGCCAAGGTTTCTGATACATTTTTCATTAATTCAAATCTTTGTGAACCTGTTAACCAATACTTTCCTTTTTCAGCATTTTCATCTACATCCATTTTGATATAAGAAAATAAATTTGGCGCATATTGTACTTCATCAATAACAATTGGTCCATTATAGTTCATCAAAAATAATTTAGGATCATTTTGTGCCAAATCTCTAATCCTTAAATCATCTAAAGTTATGTATTTTCTATTTTCTTCTTTAACACTCTTTATAAAAGTAGATTTTCCGACTTGCCTTGCCCCTGTAATGAGAATAACTTTTCTACTATTAGCTATATTTTTAAATTTTTTTTCAATTTCCCTTTTAATCATGAATAAGCACCTCTTGCTAGTATTATACTACTTTTCAAGTAAATGTCAATGACTATTCCGGACCGTTTTCCATTTTTGCCGTATTTATCTTACAACAACTGCCATCGAACCTACCGAACTATATAAATTACTTATTTTATTTTTAGATAGTGTAAACTGATATTGTCCAGATGTTCTGGTCCATGGATCTTGAATAATAAAATCTCCAGTTAGTTTATTATAACCAATAACAAGTTGGACGTGTATGTTTTTAGGTGCTCCATTAGACAAATTATATGGATTATTATAAGCATATGTTAAATAGATAATAACTGGATTTCCATTAATAATCTCATTAGCAATATCATCAATACTAGAGCCCGATATATTTACTATATTACTATATCCTGATGATGAAATACCATATTCAACCAAAGGATTAGGTGCGATCCAGTGAGCAACATCAAGGGGTTCTTTACCAAATATGTCAAGATAAAAACCAATGTTTGGATCATCACTCTTAGGCATATTAGTAGCATACGTACGTAAATCCATACTTCCTAAATAGCCTTTATATTGCAGAGCCATAAGCATAGATGAAGCCTCGCACCCATTTAATACTCCGTTTTTATTTTGACTAATATATGGTACATTTAATTTAACCCATGACTCATTAATCGCTCTTCTTCTTTCCTCAGCTTCTCGCGCAATTCTTTCTCTTTCTAATCTTTGTTGCTCTCGTATTTTTGCTTCTTTTTCTTCAACATACTTAAGAACGATATTCATCTTTTCATTTAAATTATTCTTTATATCTTCCTCTTTTAAAGAATTAACCATCTCTTTAGCTGAATCATAACTATCTCTATCAATATCATCATTAACTAAATCATTATCATAATCACTAAATAAGTTATGAACATTGCTTTGTGCATTCTTAATATTGTTATACTCACTAGTTAATTCATCAATATTACTTTGAATAATACTTTTATATTTTTCATCTAATTTCTTATTATCCTTACTTATAGTATCAATTTGTTCAAGAGATATACTAGATATAACAACACCATTCTGATAATAATTATTGACTTTATCTTTAATATTAATATATTCTTTTGCACTATATACATCATTCTTAATACTAATCACACTATCTTTATCATATACTAACTTTGTTTTATCTAAACATTCATCTAAGTTCTCTATAGTAACAGTATCCTTTGCAATTCCATTTTCAAAGAGTGAAGAACAATAACTAACCGCACTTTCATATATTTCTTTTCTTTTTTGAGCTAGTTTTATTTTATCATCTTCCATTTTCTTATATATCATATAAATCAATAAAATTAAAATTGATATGACTAATAAAATTGTAATTATTATAATCAACCATTTTCTATTTTTTATCATATACTACTCCTACTATATAAAAGTATACTATAAATACAGAAAAAAAGGAACTATCTTTTTTGTTCCTTAATTAATTTTGCTTGAATAACAATTCTGTTACCATTATAGTCTAAACATGTAGATAACGTAAGTAATTTATCCTTAGTAGTTACCTTAATTCCAAAATCATAAACACTTCTAGATAACATAGTATCTATGAATTTTTGATATGATTCATCATTTTCAAATGTATGAGTTAAATAATACGATTCCGATGGTATAGTATATATTGATACTATTTGCCATAAAGTATTCTTCTCTTGTGTAGATAATTTAATAATTTGATTTTCTTTGTTAGTATACCATGATTCATCTAAAACTTTCTCTAAACTACCAAACATAACCTGATCAACACGCCCATGTCCATAGATAACAGTATTCTTTAAAAAGTTATCAAAATTAGATTTAAAATCAGCAAATAACCATCCGGCAACATTATATGATTTATCATAAGAGTGATTTAAATAAAACTCATTATCTCCACCCTGAACAAATGGATAATTAACATTAGTATTGTTAACATATATCCATCCTTTTGTATCAGAATTAATTCTTTTAAGTTCATCAAAATCAACACTAATCATAGTTGTTTTCATATAATTCCAATAATCCTCACCATATTTATGATTCTCTGCGGCCTCGCCAGTCACATCTGGAATTTCTGTTGCAGTAAATGCAATATTCTCTTCTATTTTAGTATTTTTTAACACATTATTCATTAAATGATGAACATCTTGTCCTTCAGTGTACCAGTTAAATAATGTCACACCACCAAATATTAATGAGCTTATTGATATTAAAAGTAAGATAAAATATTTATTTAGTATTTTTACTTTTCTTTTAGATTTCTTACCATAAATAACCTTATCAATAAGACTCTTTATTTGTTTTTCATTCTTGATATTTTTATTATTTAAATAATCTATAAAATTGTCTATTCTTTCCTTATTTTCATCATTAAGTTCAAAAACCTTAAGCCATCTATCATATGGAGTATATACATCTTTATCATTAACTATATCATGTTTAAAATATATATACTTACTATTCTCTTTACATATAGTAAAATCATTGTCATTATATTTAAAGTTATATACTTTATTATATACTTTACCATTATATAAACATAAAGAAGCCATACTCACACCCCCTCTTTTTAACGGTGTTTATACTATCACAAATTTATGAAAATTGCAAATTCATAAATGCATAATAAAAGCAAGTATTTCTACTCGCTTCATAAATTATTTTTGATGTTTTAATTTGTAAATTGATAATCCAGCTCCAATTGCACCTAAAACCATAATAGACACAAAGAATACAATATTTCTATCTGCAGTATCTGGAGTCTTAGAGTTATACATAACAACTGTTGTTTCAACTTCTCCTGAATCTCCAACACTAAATTTAATTACTTCATAACTTAAATCATATCCGCTTGGTGCTTGAATCTCAACAAGTGTATATTCACCTTTTTCAAGTTCAAGATAATGTGGTTCTGTTCCTGATACCCATCTATCAATCTCTTCACCTTTAGAATTTTTAACAATTAAAGTTGCCCCTGGAAGTTCAGCTTTAGTAGTAATATCTTGTTTACTAATTTTAACTTTATACTTATCTTTTAGAACATTATACATAACAACTTCAGTTACTTTATTATCTGCCTTTAATTCAAATTCAACAGTTTCCTCGCTTAACTTATACCCTTCTGGAGCAATAATCTCAGTTAAAGTATATTTACCTGGTTCTAAGTTTTCAACATAATGTGGTTTATCACCAGATACCCACTTGTCAACTTCTTCACCTTTAGCATTTTTAAGAATTAAAGTTGCTCCTGGAAGTTCTTTTTTATTAGCTAAATCTTGTTTACTAATTCTAAGCTTAGTAATTTTCTTTTCTTTAGTAATCTGTCCACTAATATCTGCATCTTTAGTCTTAGTAGATTTTTCTATATCATTTATAGTAATATTTTGGTTACCAGTACCACAATCATATTTTTTGGCAATACTTACACTCTTACTTGCACTTACCTTAACATTAACTGTAACTGTCTCACCATCTTTAACAGATGTACTTGGAACTTTTATATAAAAATCATTTCCAGACTCTTCATATGTAGCTCCTTCTACACCACTAATATTGATACTATATTTATCACTACCAGATACAGTTACTTTATTAGAAACATAGTTATCTCCATTTAAAGTAAATGTTAATTTATCTGTACTTAAACTAATATCAAAGTCTTTCTTTGCTTCATTATAAGCCGCAACTGCAGCATCATAAAACTCCTGTACACCAGTCACACTTCTTACATTATTAACAGATGCTTTAGTTTCATAATCATATAAAAACCTATTAATTGCAAGCTCTGCATTATAATAATTACGTACACTAGGTGCAGCATTATACTTTTCAATAATTGCTGCAATACCAGCTGCAACTGGATAGCTCCATTGATCAGCACTTAGTTTACAACTAGATCCAACACCCTGAACATAGAATGTAGTACAAAATACTACTCCATTACCATAAGTTTTATGATATAGTCTAGGACCACCATCATAACTTATTAAGCTTCCTGCATTAACCCCACTAATACTCTCCGGTAATGCATTAACACTTTTTGTACCTACTATTGATACAATTCCTATTACAAATACTAGTAATAGACATTTTAGTTTATTAAACATATATATTCCCCCTTCGCCATTTTTGGCTGACGGTTCATATGATATCACAAATATTTACTAATGTCAATTTGAGAAATTACTTTATTTTTAATACATTTTTTAACTCTAATACATGTTTATCTTCCATTTTAGTTAAAGGAAGTCTTAACTCATCACTTTTAATTAAACCTAACTCATATAAAGCTCTTTTTATAGGTATAGGGTTAACCTCACTAAATAATACTTTGCTATATATTATTGCCTTATTGTTTAATAAACTACTCTTTTTATAATCTCCATCTAAGTATGACATAATTAAATTATGAGTATCTTTTGGTATAACATTGGCATTTACAGAAATTACACCTACACCACCAAGAGATAGTATAGGCAAAACCTGATCATCATTTCCAGAATATATATCTAAATCTATATCATACTTGCTTTTTAGATAACTAAGATATGCCACCTGACTAATATTCCCACTTGCTTCTTTAATACCAACAACATTTTTATTGTCTTTACATATCTCAATTGCGGTTGTAGGTTCAATATTAACACCAGTTCTGCTAGGTACATTGTACATAATAATAGGTATACTTACATTATCACTAATCATCTTATAATGCATCTTTAATCCTTCTTGAGTAGCTTTATTATAATATGGTGTAACCACAAGCAATCCATCAACTCCTAAGTTTTCTGCAATCTTAGATAACTTAACCGCACTCTTTGTACAATTAGAACCAGTACCTGCAATTACTTTAACTCTACCATTAACATATTCAACACACTTCTTAATACACTCTATCTGTTCATCATAGGAAAGTGTTGCTGCCTCACCTGTAGTCCCGCAAATAATAATAGCATCAGTACCATTGCTAATTTGATATTCAATTAAATTCTTCATAGATTCATAATCAATCTTACCATCATAAAAAGGAGTAACTAAGGCAACACCCGATCCTTTAAACAACGACATAATACCACCTCACTATATTCTATGAAAAATTATTATTTATGCATCAAAAAAACTTGTGCATTAATCTGCTACACAAGCTTTTATAGTTGCATCATATGAATAATTATCTGGGCAACATACCATACCTGTTTTTTCATAATGGTAATTAGTTTTGCACAACGGTTTCTTTTCATATTTAGTTTTAATGCACTTACCGTTACTATATTTATAATCCTTAGGGCATGTTAAATTTTCACTACATTTTTTAACTCCTTCTTCATCTTCTTTACTAAGTGGTTCAGGTAGTTTATCCGCACTGCATATAGCCTCTTCTTCCTCAACTTCATCTGATTCTACCAAACACATTTCGTCTTGAATATTATCACACGCAATTGCATATTCATATTCTTTAGTATTCTTTTTAGTTTTAGTATCTTCTTTAGTAGTTATTTCATCTTTTTTTTCTTCATTATTTGTTTCCTCTTTAGAATCATAATTATTAGTTGCAGTAGTAACAGGTCCATCATAAGTATAAGATGCTTTTAATTTCTTACCATTTTTTACATCATTAATTAAATTATGTGCTTCTTCTATAGAACCCAATACTGGTTCCATTACAAATAATTTAGTATTTCCACCACTATATGTATAATTACTACTATTAACCCCTTGTAAGTTATATGTAGATACATTCCAAGAAGACATATCGTTTAATTGCATTTTTAATAATGATGTAATTTTATTAGAACTCATATTAGTTTGAAATTTTCCATTTAATGAATTAAGTATTGAATCATATTTTGTAATAATACTCTTACTACACATTTTCTTAATTAACGCAGCAATCACCGCTTGTTGGTCTTTACCTCTTTGATTATCTCCCTCTAAAAAAGCCTTACGTTCTCGGGCGAAAGATAACGCTTGCTCACCATTCATATTATTATTACCTTCTGTAAAATGAACTCCATCTATTGTTGTAAATGTATAATCAGAATAAACTGTAATTCCACCTAAAGCATTAACTATATCTATAAGTGATGTAAAATTAACTTTAACATAGTAGTTAATATCAATATCAAGCAAATCTTCAATAGTTGTAATAGATTTATCTACACCATATATTCCAGCATGAGTAAGTTTATCTTTAACACCAGTTGTCCCGTGTAATTGGACATAATAATCTCTTGGTATACTTGTTAATAACACTTGCTTTGTTTTAGGATTAACAGTTGCAACAATATTAACATCACTTCTAGATACTGAAGTAATCTCACCGTATGTATCTATACCAGTTATATAAATATTAAATGGTTTATTAGTAACATTAACATCTTTAGCTTTGGTTTTAGATTTTAGTTTTATTACAAACTTGTATATTACTTTAGTCTTAGTATTAAATTCTGGATTATCTTCATTAACCATAGACATTACTGAATCCTCTAACATTATTACTTTTATATCTCCATTTAACAAATCATTAGAAGCCTCATTTGCATCATCATAATCTTTAAAGTTAGCATCTATACTCTTTAATACTTTTTTATTAGCATCTTTAGCGCCTTCAGAATTAGAATAGTATCCGATATCTAAGTCTTTAATGTCTTTTATTTTTTTATACTTGCTATCTTTTAATACTATTACCGAATAGGTTTCTGTTTTATAATCTTTAGGTCCTATTTTAGCTAAAAACCCTAATGTATTTAATATGTAATGTGCAACAAAACACATTACTCCTAGTACTATAATTGTTAAAAAACTAAAGAGTATTCTAAGACCTTTCTTAGCTTTTTTTCGCATTAAGAATATATCAAAGAATATATTAATAAAACATAAGCCACCTAATACTAAATATAAATATTTATCTGGAAGTAAATTAACTTTATAAACAATATATCCCATAAATAAACTTGCGATAAAAAGCATTAAAGCAAGTATTTTATATATACTAAATTTTCTTTTTCTTTTATTCATAATATCACGCTACCATTATAACAAATAAAATAATTACTGTAAATTATATTCACTAATTTTTCATATTTGCTATTCTTTTATATTCTAAATTAAAATAATCATCAGTCATACCGGCAATAAAGTCAATAACTATTCTTGCATTTGTATTATCTTTATAAGAACAATCTTTATAATTAAGATATACTTTATAAATTGGAGAATCTAGATTAGTATTTTCTAAGTCATTAGTGTAACTATTAAATAATGTTCTAAACATTGACTCATAATGCTCAATATCCTCTTTACTATTTGCTTTAAGATAGATATTCTTATAATTAAAATCTTTAAGTTCTATTATTGATTTGTAAATATTATCTGATAATTTAATATAGTTTTTATTATAACTATTATTAATTATATCCGTAACAATACTATTTACAATTTCTCTATTATTATTACCAAGATTCTTAACTATACTATCAGGAATATCACTCTTTTTAATAATTCCTACTCTAATTGCATCTTCAATATCTCTACCAAGATATCCAATTAAATCACTAATTCTAACTACACATCCTTCTAAAGTCATAGGTCGCATATTGCGTATCACGCTGGCATCTTTATAACTATTATTATATTCTTCTAAAAATTCTTCTACTGACTTACATCTTGGTTCATATACTCCAAGTGGTACTTCACCATTATGACACATAATCGCATCCAATACTTGAACTGTTATATTTCTACCACGACCACTATTTTCTATATTCATAAGAGTTCTAACACTTTGAATATTATGATTAAAATACCCTTCATTATTCTCTAAACTTATTTTATTTAGTATTGCTTCTCCCACATGGCCATATGGAGTATGACCTAAATCATGTCCTAAAGCAGCTGCCTCTATTAAATCCTCGTTTAGATTTAAAGCTCTACCTATCGTTCTCGCAATCTTGCTTACTAATTGAACATGAATTATTCTTTTACTAATATTGGTATTTTCATTATTACTAAATACTTGTGTCTTATCTAAATATCTTGTATAAGATAATGAATATATTATTCTATCTATATCCCTAAAAAAAGGAGTTCTAAAATCATTTTCTTCTTCTTTTAATCTAATTGCAGAAGAATCTTTACAAGCATATATAGATAATCCAGTATCAAATTTAATCATATTTTTATCTATATTCATATATCTCCTTTAAAGTTATCCACATTTATGTTCATATTTATTTTTTTATTGCTGTTGAATATTCAACCATATCTGTTACTTTCATTTGTTCTAAATCAAATGTATATTCATATGCACCATATTTATATTTAATTTCTTTACTTGGGCAAAATCTAAGTACGTGTTCTAGATAATTTCCATCGCCATATTTTGATTCATTCCAACCAGATATATATAAACTAGGATTATCGTGTATTTCTTCTACCCGATTAATCCAAGATATATTACCATAATCTTGTTTTTCTTTGTTAGCATCTAGACCATATAAGTCATTCATCAGCATATCTATCATACCCTGTCCATAGTTATGTGATTGAATAGCAAGAAAAACATTTCCACAATTTTCTTTAAGTTTATTTTGAAACATCATACAACCAATTTTTATATTTTTTTCAATATCACACGCATTATCCATAGTAACGTATTCTTTATCACACAGTCCTGTTTTATAATTATATGCAGTTATTTCTTCTCCACTAGGACTTTCAAGTTGCATAAGTCCAACACCATAACCCGAATACATATCACCACCAGGAATACAAGCATAATGATTGAGTGTCGTTTCTTGCATTGCAATTGCAGCCATAATATTAGGATCCACTCCATATTCTTCAGCATATTTATAAATATACTGTCCGTCTGGCGACGCTAGAAAATCTATTACCATTTTCTTATCTGGACTATTTCCTACATTAAACGGATTACTAATTGATATCTTTTCATTAACATTACTAACAATAGTGTTATCATCAATTAGATAATCAACATTTTTAAAATCTATAGAGTCCCCATTATCAATGGTTTCTATATGTATATCATTATTTATAATCTCATCGTCTGCTTTAACTGTATTAAACGGAATCATATTTGTTGCAACTATCACAATTGCACCAAAAGCAGTACCAAGAACAACCCTTTTTAATACCTTCCTTTTTACATTCATCCTTCTATTACAATATTTATTATCTCGATATAATTTTCTTCTCATACTAGCACTCCTTCTTTAAAGCGTGTAAATATTCAATTGTAGTTTTCTTTTCTACTTCTTTATTTTTGCTTGCTTTATATCTTTTATGATTACACTCATACCTTTTATATTCACCATATTTTTTCATGATCTCTTCTATTTCTTTAAAATCCATAATACCTTCATCATTATAACTTAAAAATATATATTTAAAATTTGCATTTTTAATTAATTCTTCAAATTCCTTAGCTACCTCATTTTTTTTATTATATTTAGATTTAAATTGATTAACTCTAACTCCTGCTTTACCACTAATTTCTGGATAATCACCATAAACAATTGTTTCAAGAATGTGATAATTTGTTGCATACTTTCTTGAGTTATATGGTGGATCTAAATATAAAATATCACCTTTTATTTCTTTAATTAATTCATTAGAATCTTCAATATATACTTTACACTTACTATTTTTATTAATAACTATATCCAAAGGTTTTAACTCCATAGTCTTTTCTGCACTTTTTTTCATAGTTTTTAAGAAAGCTTCATACACTGATGCAGTATTCGCTACTTTATCCGCTGCTTCTAATAAGCAAGCTAGTAAATAGTAATATTCATATTTAGAAATTATTTCTTTTTTATACCATTTTTCTATTGTATCTCTAATTGAATCAATTTTAATGGCATTCTCACTACTGTAATAACACCTTTCATATTTACTTCCTAATGTACCTTCTAAAGTATAATTATGATATATAAATCCTCTATAGTTATCTAAGGCATTTAAGTATATAAAAGGATCACTAATACCAATTAATTTTAATCCTGAAAAACTAGGTATACTATTATTTTCTAAATAATGCTTATTAAGAACAAAACTATAAAATTGAGTATCATTTGCAAGAACATCAAAACCTAATTCTTTGAATCTTTTTCCAACTACACCAGTACCTGCAAATATATCACAAAAAACTTTATTATCTTCACCAGCAAAATCTATAATAGACTCTTCTATAAAATCAATTATCGAATGTTTAGAACCAATATAATTCATAAATCTAATCACCTATTTCTTTTATATATAAATTATACATTATTTTTAGTAAAAATAAAAGAAAATCAACGATTTTCTTAATATATTTCAAGTAGTATCTGACATTCAACTAATTTACCTATCTATATGATTAAAATTCAATAATTATTTGTTGAAATCATTGTGTATAACATTCATTTATAGTATAATTATTTAGGGAATATCAGTTGCCTGAGTGTCTACCTCTAATCTACATAGAGAGGAGGTTTGATAAAAATGAAGAAGGTAATTTTTGTTATAAAGGTTCTTAGATATCTTTCTATCATTTTGTTACTCCTAATCATAATGATTATCGTAATAAAGAAATGACACTTAAGCATAAAGCTTAAATGTCCGCTTATATATAGGTAGCCATTCAACTCGCAAAAACTGAATGTTCCCTTTTTTATTTTATGCAATATCTCTTGCTACATACATAGTAACACATATTTATTTATTTTGCAAATATAACTATCACACTATCTGTATATATTTCTGTTATTGTTTACATTTATAATAAAAGAAATTCCATTTATCTTGGAATTTCGTTGATTTCAAATGGTGTCTCGCAGGCGATTCGAACGCCTGACCCTTTGATTAAAAGTCGACTGAAAATCGTTGAAATTCTTCAGAATAATCGCTTGTTTGTAGTCTACCTGTAGTCTACGGAAACAGACGGAGGCAAACGCAGAGCTACATGTATGATTTTATCTGCTTATAATAAAAAAATATATTGCCTATGACATTCATCTATAATATAATTTATTCAGGGAATATCAGTTGCCTGAGTGTCTACCTCTAATCTACATAGAGAGGAGGTTTGATAATTATGAACAAGAGAGTTTTTATTATAAGAATTCTTAGATACATTGCTATCATTTTATCGCTCCTTACCACTTTGGTAATAGCTATAAAGAAATGACACTCATTCGTTAGAATAAGTGTCTCAAAATAAGCACCTTATGGCAATTGTTGGGTAGACATTCAACTCGAGAAAACTGAATGTTCCCTTTTTTATTTTATGCAATTTCTCTTGCTACATACATAATAACACATATTTATTCGTTTTGCAAATTTTTACCAATCTGTTTCTATTTTATAAAAATTCAAAAATGATTATAGCCTACACAGATGAACAGAGAGCTACCTGAATAATTTATTAACAAAAAAATAAGCAATCACATTAATTAATTAGTTTTTTCTCCTTTTTTAAGTTCTTTTATAATTCTTTTATAATTCTTTTATATCTATCGCTCTGTTTGGCATAGATACCATTTGAAAATACAATCCCCTTATCTCTAAACATATTATAGTATTCACTTATGCTTTCATAATTATATTCCCAAACAAATTCTCCACAATAAATACTTCTTTCAGAGTTATATATTCCATAGCCATCTTCATCACATGCCGAATAAAAAATCTCAATTTTACCTTTCTTATAATTTCTTATAACATCACATCTACCAGCAAATTCACGATAATACTCTTTTATATAGCTATGACTTAAATCAATGTTTTTAGCTTTACAATATTCTTCTAATTCTTGTTCTGTTTCAAAATAATTACCATGTACACTATATACTGTCATTTCAGGAATAGGCATTTCCTTAATAGGATTAATATTCTTAGGTTCTCCATCAATAATTCTTTTAAACATTGCACCCGCTCTTTTCAAATTTTCTTTATCTAGCATTGCTTTTGTAGTTGCCTCTGAAACATTAAATACATTCTCACTCATTATAATTACCATCCTATTTGCTTTTCTTATAAATTAATATCATCTCTTTTTACACCAATGTCTGTAATTTAATTCTATCATACTTTTCTACTATTGTAACTGAACCATTAACTTTTTATCATTTCAGGTTAAATTCAATTCCTTGTATTCCAACAGGTTGTAGTCTATATGTAGTCTACCTGTAGTCTATGCATACTAATGGAGAGGCACATGTATGCAAATTTACGTTTTTGGTAAAAAATAAAGGAATCCCTTGTAATCCTTGGAATTCCGTTGATTTCTCATGGTGTCTCGCAGGCGATTCGAACGCCTGACCCTTTGATTAAAAGTCAAATGCTCTACCTACTGAGCTAGCGAGACGTATAATTATAAAAAGATGGCTGCCTCGGCTAGATTCGAACTAGCGCATGCCACAGTCAAAGTGTGGTGCCTTACCGCTTGGCTACGAGGCAATAACCTTAAAAGTGGTGGAGGGAGATGGATTTGAACCATCGAACCCGAAGGAACAGATTTACAGTCTGCCGCGTTTGACCACTTCGCTATCCCTCCAAAAGTGGTGCCGGAAATAGGACTTGAACCCACAACCTACTGATTCATACTACTATAGTTTTCACTACCACATTCGTGTTTGTAGTCTGGACTTTCTCTTAACCGTATCAATTGACTTAGGTTCGTCGTATAAAGTCTCTACACTCGAGTATTTTACTCTAGCTCGGGATTGCCATATAATGAGTATTTCTTTCTATCTTTTCTACCATTTCCTATATTTGCGCCTTTGTAAGTTGCTGTTAAGGAATGGCAATTTGGGCATAAAAGAATTAAATTGTCTTCTGAATTATTCAAATAATTTCCATCTACATGTTCAATTTCTAGCGGTATCTCATTAGTATAAGGATTCCTAATGTTCCATCCACATCTTCCACATTTATTATCATACTTTTCAAATAAATAACGTCTGATGTGATTAGAAATTTGATATTTTCCTTTTAAACCTGATTCAATACCATTTTTCCAATTATCAATGTATGATAAATATTGATAATTTTTTTGGCACTTATTATTACAATACTTGCCATTTGAACTTTTAAGTGGCATATTACAATACAAACAATTCATTGCAATCACCTCTTATGAAGGTTTCCCCGAATTAGCGACGTCCACTTTATAAATTTCTTTATAAAGGTGCAAGATAGTTCAAAAGTATTACTACTCTATCCCACAAGTCAGTTGCTCTACCAGTTGAGCTATTCCGGCAATATATTAAAAAAATAAATGGTGGGCGATATAGGACTCGAACCTATGACCCCCTGCTTGTAAGGCAGGTGCTCTAACCAACTGAGCTAATCGCCCGAAAACATTTGGACGTATTTAACTATACCATGTAAAAGGTGGTTTGTCAATAAGTATTTTTTACTTTTTGATATTTTTTATACTATTTTCTATCCAAATTGGCAAATGATATGCAAGTGTTTTAAAGCCTAGAGGTGTTTCTTTAATTTTCTTTCTTCTAATCTTATTTATATTTTTATAATCTATATCTTTAATACTTAATCTTAAATGTCCTAAATCATTATCAACATCTAAGATTTTAACACATATAATATCTCCTACTTTAACATAGTCATTAATATCTTTAACATATCCATTAGTTATTTCTGAAATATGTATTAAACCTGTATAATACTCATCTAAAGATACAAACACACCATAACTCTCAATTCCTGTTACAGTGGCTTTTACTATATGATACTTCCTATATTTAGACATAGACACCACCACTGAGAATTATATCATATTTTTTTGATTAAAAAAAGACTTTACAAAACATATCAACTAGACTATAATAACACTTGGTGATTTGATGAAGAACGAAACAGAAAAAATTATAGAAATTATTAATAAATTAAAGCCATTTTTAATTAATGACGGAGGAAACATTGAATTTATTAAATATGAAGATGGAATAGTATATATAAGAATGATGGGAGCTTGCGCGAACTGTCAGATGTTAGATCTTACTCTAAAAGAAGGAATTGAAGCAGCTATTATGAGTGAGGTTGAAAGTGTGAGAGGAGTAATTAATGTCGCTTAATAATTAACTTAATTGATAAGTTAATTTTTTTATATTTTCATTAACCATTCAATCTCTGGCATTTGATACTTTATTTTCATATAAGCATATATTTCTTTTATAAACTCTTCATAATCGCTCACTTTATCTATAATTATATTAATCTTATTCTCACTAACATTCCCTTGAATAATTTCATCATATATATCAAAATAGTAAGATGGATATAGTAATCTAGCTAAAAAAAGAGTGGCTTCATCATTAGATAGTTTTACATAATCAATATAATTCTTAACATCTATTATTGGATTTTTAACATAAAAAAATTGTTGTTTAAAATATTCAGTTATATCTCTTACCTTTACATCTATAATCATATTAAGAGGATTATAAAAATCTAGATTTGATGAGTTTTTATATATTCTATTATGTTCAATATATGTATCAAACATCTTTTTATCTACCATACCTACCAACATAATTGCGCTCTCAGTCATTCCACAATAGTATTCAAAAGAACTATAAAGCATGGGATATTTCTTTCTAAATTGATTCATTTGATATTCATAGTAATCTATTTTATTTATCCACAATTCTTTCCAATTACATTTATTCTTACCAAACATTATATTATAATTTGCAACATCTAAATAATTAATTTTATCTATCTTACAGTATATTTTAATAAGAATATAATTACTATTTTCAATATTAGTAATATACGTTTTAGCTTTATTCAAAATAATTTCATGACAATATATATTGTGGTTAATTAAATAATCATAAATATTACTTAATAAAGATATATTTCCATCATACTTTACTAAATAATATAAAGAATCATCTATAATTATTTTATAGTTTCCATTACTCTTAATAATATCATTACAATATATATCATAATAGTATATTAAAGCATTTCGCATAACTCACCTTCTTATTAAAAAACTAATAGTTTATTACAGCTATTAGTTTTAATTTATTATATCTTTTATTAATTCTATCTTTTTATTTAATTCATCTATTTGTTGCTTCAAAGCAATATTTTCTTTTTGCAATTCTTCATAATTATTATTTTGAACATTAGTATTATTTATTGCATCATCATTATTGTTAAATATTTTATTATAAGTTTCAACTCCAAGTTTAAAAGTTCTATAATCCTTAATCTTTAAATTATTAAGCATAGATAATTCTAAATATCTAACATATTCAGTATTATTCTCTTTATCATTTATAATAGTTGCGATATCTTTCTTTACCATGTCATACTCATTATCATCATTAATCTTTAACCCAATTAAATACCCAGTTGGAGCAGGACCTTGTGCGCTATTTACAACCTCTTGTAATATCTTAACTATATAAAATATAACATGACTATCATTATCTATTTCACCTTTTGTATAAATAAAATAATAATTATTATTACTAATATAGTATATGCCACTCACTTTAACTTTATTTCCATCAATATCAATTATTTCAATATTATTCATAATCTCACCTTTTTATTCTATATCCATTATATTTAATTTTATACATTTTTACAAGAAATTTTAATAATAAACGTCATTTAAATATAATCCACATGCAGGCGCACATATACCTGATGCAGTTCTATCTTCTTTAGCTATTATGTCAATAACATCAGAACTTTTTACCTTTCCTTCGCCAACTTCAATAAGTAAACCAACAATGTTTCTTACCATATATCTTAAGAAACCATCACCAAGAAGTGATATAGTTACTCTATTAACATTTTTAGGATCCCTTTCTAATTTAGCCTGAATAATAGTCCTTACATAGTCATCCTTCTCTTCATTAGGTTTAGTAAAAGATTTAAAGTTATGTTTTCCTTCTAGATACTTAAGTGCCCTTTCCATCTCTGGAATATCTAGTCTTTTATTTAATTGATAAACATAGTTTCTCTCGATAGGATTATAACCATCTAAATTAATTTTATAAATATATTCTTTTGCCTTTACATTAAATCTAGCATGATAATCATCTGCTACTTTAGTAATACCTCTAACATAAATATCATCTGGAAGTAAACTATTCAAACTGTATTTTAATTTGGATAAATCAAGTTCTTTATCTAAATCAAAATGAGCTTTCTGATTATAAGCATGAACTCCTGCATCAGTTCTACCTGATGCATGAATAGACACACTTATTTCCCCATTAATTTTAGTTAAAGCTTTTTCTATTTCTCCTTGAATTGTTCTTTCTTTAATTTGCTTTTGATATCCCGAAAAATTAGAACCATCATAAGAAAATGTCATAAAATATCTCATGCTTTACCACCTGACTTTTTCTCTATATAAAAATATATATCTTTAATTAAATCGTTAACATTGTCTCTATAATTTAGTTTTATTTTAGCTTTTTTCTCAAACAATTGTTGAAACTTTATTATATCTGGCACATAAATATTAGTATTCTTTAATTTATTACTAGTAAGTACATCATACTTATTGCCATGTATCAATATCTTATTATCATTAATCACATATATATAATCTGCAACTCTAAGTATAAAATCTGTATCATTACCAAGTATTACTATAGTTTTATTGTACTTAAGTTTCATCATTTTAATTAATTTAAACAATTCATCTTTGTTGGCTTCATCTAAAAAACATGTTGGATCATCTAATATAATTACTTTCGGATTAATAGAAAGAGTAGTTGCAAGAGCAACTTTAAATCTTTCTGAATCACTTAGTGTTTTTATCTTTCTACTAACAAAATTACTATTTAATCCAACCATTTTAAGCGAATCTATAATTCTTTTTTTACTTTTTTTATAGTTATATATAGTAAGTTGATACGCCATATGTTCTTCTACTGTTCTTTCAAAAAATGTTATATCTGTGTTTTGAATAACCATACCAATATCAAATCTAAGTTGATTATAATTAACATCTTGCATATTTAAATCAAGAACATTTTTATCTATTATAATTTTCCCACTTTTTGGTTTCCTTACAGTTGCGATAACCTCACCTATTATACTTTTACCACTTGCATTATCTCCTATAATAGCAGTTACCTTAGAATTAAAGATACATAAATTAAGTTTCTTAAAATTACAAACATCAATATTACTTAATACTATTTCCATAATTCATCCACCAACGATTCCATATCTTTAATATTTTTATCAACAAGCCCATAGTATTTTAATTTATTAGTTATATCCAGTAAAAAAGGTAACTTTAAATGATTATCTTCAAATAACTTATTATCTTTAATTACCTCTTTAGTTTTTTTATTAAACACTAATTTCTTATCTACTAAAATAGTATAATCAGAGCCTATAGTTTCTCTAACATCACTCGCAAAATTAATAATAGTTATTTTCTTCTTCTTTAACTTATTAAAATAACTTAATACCTTTTCTTTCATCACTCTATTCATTCTACATAGTGCATTATCAAGTATTAGAATATCTAAATCAAGAACAAGAATAGAACATAATACTACTAATTGTTTTTCTCCTAAACTAAGATTATAAGGATCCTTATCCAGAATACTATCTATTCCAAAGTAGGATACTATACTTTTAAAACGACTAGATATTTGACGCTTACTATAATTATTCATCTCCATAAAGAACTTAATCTGTTTTTCTACTGTGCGTCCTACAATCTGTTTATCAGGATTAGTTACAACATAGTTAATATTACCATTAACTTTAACTTTTTTATTTCCTTTTATAATTGTATTAAATAAGGTAGTTTTGCCACTTGAAGAAGGCCCGATTATCGTAGTATATGCACCACCACAAATGTTTAAATTTAGTTTATCATATATTACAACATTATCTTTTTTCAATATTAAATTTTTTATTTCTACCTTATTCATAATACCCACCTTTCTAAATATTATAATATATTAGTAGGTGTTTGTAAACAAAATTTGACAGAAAAAACGGTGATATTTTTAAAAAATAAGTGCAGAATTTAAAGAATTGTGATTAGCTTATTTAGACTAGTCAGCAATCATTTTTTTATCATTATTATCATCTAGTAAATTATCATTTATATATCGACAACTTAAAGAATTACTATCAGTTACAACAGTTCTTCCTAACTCCTTTTCTAAATTATCTTTAGTTATTTTTGCAATATTTCCCCCACGACGAGCAATAGTCTTATTCTGTTCAAGACCCCTTGGCTTATGAACATTCGCAAGTTCTCTAGTAGCAAGTTCGCCTAAATCAGTTAACGCAACCTCAATATCAGTCATATTATCTCTAAGAGATTCTTTTCGAAGGCCTTTATAATTCTTATACTCTTTGGCAGTCATTCCAGACCACTGTTTATATATTTCATTAGTAAGAATTGCGTATTCTTTTCCTTCATTAACTCCACAGTCTTTCCATACATCAGTTAATTTTTTTCTATCTTGAATCCCTTTCATTCTCTTTGAAATCCAAGACTCATCATAGCCTTTTGCTCTATATAAATCTATTGCTCTTTTAGCAGCTCGTGATGGATCAAATACTTCATCAATCCTTTCACTGCCTAAATGAGCAAGCCACTGCTTAATAGGTTCAGCATTCTTGCTTGGAATTGACTCAATTATTCTAAACATACCTTCAATATCAACTACATCAGTCAAACGATACTTTCCATCTTGAGCTTTTAATTTCAACTGGTGACAATTTGTCACCGTTTCATTTCCCTCATCTTTAAGGCGTTGCTTTAACTTATTCCAATACTTTCTTCCATCTTTACTTTCAGATACAATTCCAACTATATCAACAACACTTATATAGTATTTTTCTTCTTCTTTATCCCATACAGCTCTAATAGTATCATTATTAAATAACTTATTCACAATATACATCTTATCATTCATCATATAATCATTCCTTTCTTTAATTTTGAGCAGATATATAAAAGATACTTTTTTTCTCTCTTGCACCGTTAGTATAACATACGTATATTCGCCTGTCAACGGTTTTCATTAAAAAATATCATTTTATTTATATACTTCATCACAAACAAAAAGAAGAAAATTAATTCTTCAATTTTCTATCCTTCTTCTTAGATAATACCTTAGCCTTTTCTTCAAAGTAATCATGAACAATTTCAACATCTTCTTCAGAGTAGCAAAATAACACTTCTCTATCTAACTCTCCACTTTTATACATTTTTGTATATTTTCTTTGATAATATCCAAATACTGATAATAAACTAACAAAACTATTGATTGAATTTATGTTAGTATCTTTTACCATCTTCAATTGATTATCATCATCTTTCTTATTTTTGTTGACAGTTTTATTATTATTAAGTTCTTTTAATTTTGTTTTTTCTCTTTCAAGTATTTTCTCAAGACCATATAATTTTGCTTCAACTCTTTTATAATGTTTTGAAGAAGAATACCTATTCACAAAACTAGCAACCGAATAAGACATTGTAGTCAAGGCTCCTATGGTACCTCCAACAAATTCTATAGCAATTAATACCTTTGATGTGGAATACATACTCAAATTAATACTCATTATAGATGCAAATAATCCTAACAAAGAAATTATTGTAGGCATATATAGTTTTAGTTTATTAGAAGTTCCATATTTGTGATTTTCTTTTAAATAATTCTTTCTATCTATAATATCTTTTTCTATATTTTCAATCACATTTTCAGTTTCTAATATTTCTTCTATATTATCACTATAATCTATTTTTCTAATATTACCATTATCATCCATTACTTCTGCTTCTTTAAAGTTATGTGTATAAACGTTATTCATATAATTTCCCCAATCAATGGAATTATTATACAACAAAACTAATAAATATTCAATTATAAAATAGTAATTACTGGTAATAATAATCCTAGGTGATTAGCATGAATTTATATAAGAGTGTAGATAAGAATATTGAGTATATAAAAAATATTAATCATGAAAGCTGCGATATAGTATCTAGAGTAATTAATAATAACGGCAATAAAGTAGGTTATGTATATTTAGAAAGTGTAACTAGTGATGATAAAGTAAGTGAATTTTTAAATAAAAGTATTATTGGTAAAAATATAGATGAGTTTATTAGTTCAATTGAGAACAATATCTATAATAGTCATATCAGTACTCTTAATACACTTGATGATGTATTTTATTATCTTGCATCGGGTTTTACAGTTATATTTATAGATAATAATGATAAATGTATTACTGTTGAAACAAGGATGAGTTTAGATAGAGGAGTAAGTGAGGCAACAAGTGAACCTATAGTTAGAGGTCCTAAAGATAGTTTTACAGAAAATCATGCTATTAATCTAGGTTTAATTAGAAAGAGAATTAAAGATAGTAACTTAATATTTGATGAAGTAATAGTAGGTAGGCGTACTAAAACAAAGGTAAGTATTGCTTATATAAAAGATATAACTAAGTTAAAAAATGTCATTAAAGTAATAGATAATATTAAAAAGATTGATATTGATGGAGTACTAGATAGTGGATATATAAGAGAGTTTTTACGTGATCAATCTAGCACTGTTTTTCCTGGTATGATTAGTACAGAACGTCCTGATCTAGCCTGTTCTTCTTTACTTGATGGCAAGATTGTAATTATTGTTGAAAATACTCCTTATGTATTAATATTACCTGGATTATTTGTTGATTACTTTCACTCACCAGAAGATAATTATGAGAAACCAATGAATGCAACTTTCTTAAGATTACTTAGAATGTTATGTTTCTTTATAACGATAAGTGTGCCTGCCTTATATGTTGCACTTATGACTTTCAATCCAGAAATAATACCTGATGAATTATTAATATCTCTTGCTTTGCAAAGAGATGGAGTTCCTTTTCCAACTGCTATAGAGGTATTAGTATTTGTAATTGTTTTTGAAATACTTAGGCAAGCTGATGTGCACTCACCAACAGTATCAGGTTCTGCAATGAATATAGTAGGAGCACTAATCCTTGGGGATGCTGCAGTTAATGCTGGAATAGTATCTCCTATTGCAATAATAATAGTGGCTATAACTTCAATTTGTGAATTAGTATTCTATGATGTAGATATGATTAATGCTGTTAGATTCTGGCGTATTATCTTTATATTTGCATCCCTTTTCTTAGGAATAATAGGTTTTGTATCTTGTATGTTTATCTTTATAACTAAATTATCAAGTATTGTTACATTTGATATACCTTACTTAACTCCAATCAGTCCTCTATCTATTACTGGTATTAAAAACTATCTACTAAGAATAAAAAGAAACAAATTATATAATCGTCCTAAATACTTATCTGATAATACAAGAAAGATGGTGAATCATGAAGAGATTAATCTTACTAATTAGTTTAATTATAATATGTAGTGGATGTTTTAATTATAATGAGCTAAATAATTATGCGATCGCAACAGGAATGGCTATAGATATTAGTAATAATGAATATGAAGTTAGTGTTTTAATATCTAATTCTCCTAAATCTAGTAATCAAGCAAGTGGTAAAAATTACACAACAGTTGTGTATAGTGGTAAAGGTAAAACTATTTATGAAGCAATTAAACAAATAGGATTAATATCTCCTAAAGAATTATATATAGGGCACCTATCTGTACTTATATTATCTGAAGATGTTGCTAAAGAAGGAATAAATCCTAGTATTGAATTTCTATTACAAGAACCTCGTTCTAAGAAAAACTTCTATGTTGCAATCTCTAAAGATAGCAAAGCAAAAGATGTATTATCAGTAACATCACCTTTAACAGATTTTCCATCACAAAATCTAGCTACTAATTTAAAAACTACAACTAACTTACAAGGAAGTGTGAATGCAACAGACTTTAATACTCTTTTATATAAATTAGTTAATATTGGTATTGATTTATCTTTAAATGGTTTTAGTATTGTAGGTGATACTAAGAACGGAGTTAAGAATAGTAATATAGAAACGAATGTACCTAAAGCATATATTAAATTATCTCCACTTGCAATATTTAAAGATGATAAATTAGTTAGTTGGACTACTAAAAATGAAAGTAGAGGTATTAACATCATTAATGATAAGATAAAAGAAATATATTTAAGGTTAGACTGTGATGGTGGTGATATTGTTGTTGATACTGAAGACCTAGAAACTAAAAAGACAATAGATAAGAATGGTAATATTACTCTTAAGACTAGTGGTAAAGCATCTATTAGTGAGATTTCTTGTGATATAGATTTAACTAAACAAAGTAATATTAATAAACTAGAAAAAAAGATTGAAAATAAAATAATAGAGTTAGAAAAAAGTGCAATTAAATTAAGTAAGAGATATTCAACTGATATATTTGGGATAGGACTTATGTATTATCAAGATTATCCTGATAAATATTCTAAGATTAAAGATTATGATAAATTTTATAACAACATTAAATTCAAGACTAAAGTAGATATAAAACTTAATACACTAGGTTCTATTAAACAAACTCTAGAAAGGATAGAAAATGAAGAAGATTACTAACTTACAAATGGGTTCTATTATATACTTTTTAATGCATGCATACTTTATTGGTATTACTTTTAATTCCCTTACAACTATCTTAAGACAAGACTCTTATTTAGGGATTATACTAGGTTCTATTATAGGCTTAATACCTCTACTAATATACTTATATATATTTAATTATGAACCTAGATTAAATCTTAATGAAAAGAATATTAAGTTGTTTGGTAAATATATAGGTAATATTATAAATATTATTATAAGTATATTTACTTTACTTATTATTACTATCTCATTTAGTAATCTAGTTACTATAATACATTCTGATTACTTAAGTAAAACACCAATAATACTAGTTATTATTACCTTCTTAATACCTATATATTATTCAGTATATACTGGATTAAAATCTATATGTAGAGCATCTTTAATATTTGTATATATTACTATTATATTAGTAATTATTTCTAATCTAGGATTATTAATACAGATAGATATAAATAATTTTAAACCATTCTTTTATAATAATAACAATCTATTTAATGGAAGTATTTACTTTGTTATTTATAACATTACTCCTTTATATTTAATTAACATTATACCTAAAAATGATATAGTTAATAATAACAAGACTAATAAGTATATAATAATATTTTATTTCTTATCTATATTATCATTACTTGCAGTAACACTTAATATTATAGGTATCTTTGGTATTAAACTAACATCTTTATATCAGTATCCAGAATTTCAAATATTAAAACATGTATCTATTATAGGAATATCATCTAGAATAGATAGTATATTATTTATACAGTGGATATTTGATATATTAATATTTGTAATAATAGGACTATATTATGTAGTATCAACATCACACTCTTTATTACATGAAAAAAACAATATATTTCTTACAATATATTGTATATTAATACTATCCCTTACACTAATAGTACCTAATGATTTATTTATTAATATTTTATCACTTAAATTACTACCACCTATAATAATATCATTCACATTAATTATATTTATATTAATGTTTATTAAAATTAATTATACTAGACAAGTATCCCATAAAGTAAAGAGCACAGATAATACCAGCAACTAACAAACAGATAATTATTGCGATAATTATTTTTTTCTTTTTACCCTTCTTTTTCGCAAGTAATTCATCAAAGTCTGCATCATCAAAATCAAATGTATTAGTAAAGAATGATTTATCTAACTCTTTAGTATCATCCCTCTTCTCTTCTACTTTATCTTGTTCAATTACTTTCTTTATAGACGAATCTCCTACCATAGTATCAGACTTTAAAGAATCAAGTAATAAAGCATCATCCCCTATTTTATTTAAATTACTAGTATTATGAATAGATTTAATCATATCCTTAAGTTCTAACTCACTATTCTTATATTCCTTCTTACGTAAATTTAAACTATTCAAATCAGTATACTCTAAGTTCTTTAAATTTCTATTCTTACTATCAGACTCAGTATAATCATCCATTGCTTTATTTAAGACATCCGATAAATCATAGTTCTTAACTTCTTCCTTAGTATCTTCAACATCAATCTTCTCGGGTTTTACATCCATAATATCATAAGAATCAACACTATCATTCTTAGATGGAATATCTATATTAAGACTACTTTTTCCAATACTCTCTCGTAACTTGCGCTCCTTTTTAAAAGCCTCCCTATCACTTACAATATTCTTAATTTTAGATAAATCAATCTCATTAGCCCTACTTACAGAATTAATAGAATCAATTCCTCTAGATTCATTATGAACCCTTTTATATAAATCCTTATTCTTCCTACTTCTTTCCATACCAGTATTACCACTCTTATAATACCTATCCATTCTACTTGCCATACCATCACCTTAATTCTTACAACTAATATACCATAAATTATTATTTTTTGAAAGTACCATGTGAAAAGAAACAGGATAAAATCATCCGCCTAGGAAAAATCGACATAGTATAATTATTTGTGACAAGAATATTGAAAATTTATTTATATAAAGTTTTCAATATTTTTTCTATTTCATATTCGTAATCCATTGCAATACTAAATCTAATATCATTCATGCTAAGCTTTGTATTCTTCTTAAAAGCTTTTAACATAGATAAGCAAAACTTTCTTATTATATTAAGATTCTTCTGTGTATTTTCAACAAAGCAAGTATTTTTATCCTCTTGAAATACTGTATCTAAGTAAAAATGTAATTCATTTTCAATACTCCATTCTTTTCTTATTCCACAGCTTAGTATTTCAATTTCCTTAGAATCAATATTTGATATAAAATACCTCGTATCTGTTATTGTCTCATTGTTATCTACATAAGTTCTTTTTGCAATTCCAATTGATTTTAGCTTAAGCCATTTTTCTTTGTTAGGTAACCAATCTATATCATTTGTGAAAATATATTCTCTTTTTTCAACTATTCCATGTGCTTTTTTACAACCATTTTATAACTTTCCTGCTTCGCTTCATTATATAACTTACTATCAGAAAAATATTCTATAAGATTATTCTCTAATGTTTCTTGATTACCTTTTACGGGAGCAATATAGTATCCTCCATTTTTAGCAATATAATCGATAGTTTCTTTTTGAATACTTAGAGCATCAAAAGTAACTAAATTATTTTTTACATTAACCCTTTTAAGTAATTCAGGCCCGGTTGGTATTTCATTTGTTTTATCACCAATAAATTCAGTAGCTTCACAATTACCATTTTTTGATGATTTTCTATCAGAAGAATTTGCTGTTTTACCATCCATAGGCTTAATATCTTCAATTATTAAATTATCACTTTTATATAATGGTTCATTATTCTTTAAAAATTTTCTCATTACACTTACACATAAACAAATGGATTTCTGTAAATCTATTACAATTTGCAATCATAGCAAAAATTAATGTAAGAATAATACTTTCTAAAGAATACGTTATATGTTCTTCATCTCTTTTATCCACTACATAAATTGTAGTAGTTTCAATTTCATACACAAATTCACAACTAATATTAACACTTTCTATTTCGTTTTCATTAATTATATATTCATCAGTAATCACATTTGATAAACTATCAAGTACTTTAGATTTTCTAGCCATAAAAAACAATCCTTCCCTCAGTTTATTTCATGATACTAAAAAAAGGATTTTTTAGCAACATCCTCATTTTCACTAGGCGGATGATTTTATCCTGTGATTTTTATTGATTTTTTTTTATAAGTCATTTATAATTGTTCTAGGAGGTACTATGAAAGTTAAAGTTGATAGAAATACTTGTATCGGATGTGGGGCATGTCAAGCAATTTGCAGTGATGTATTTGAATATGGTGATGATGGAATTATGGATGTAAAAGTTGATGTAGTTCCAGATGAATTTACTGATGATGTAATGGATGCTAAAGATGGATGTCCTGTAGATGCTATTAAAATAGAAGAAAACTAATTCGCACTTGAATTAGTTTTTGTTTTATACATTTGTTTTACATAATTATCATTAATTTTCGATATTATTACCTTTTAATTATTCTTTGCCTCGTTATATAATCTCTTTACTTCGTGGATTGATAACAATCTATAATCACCTGAAGATAATCCTTCTACTGTTAAAAATGATATGCGCTCTCTTTTAAGCTTAATAACACTATATCCTAATGCTTTAAACATATTCTTAACTTGATGATTACGTCCTTCATGGATTGTTAATTCAACTATTGATGTATTACTCTTTTTATCTGCTTTTAATATTTTGGCTTTGCTTTTTGATGTTTTCTTACCATCTATAACTACACCATTTTCTAATGTCCTAATATTTCCTTTAGTAATTAATCCTTCTATTTTAGCAATATATACTTTATCTATATTATTTTTAGGATGAGTAAGAAGATTTGCAAGTTCTCCATCATTAGTAAGTATTAAAAGCCCTGTTGTATCATAATCAAGTCTACCTACTGGATAAATTCTAGCGTTTGTATCTATTAAATATATTACTGTTTTTCTACCTTTATCATCAGTTGTACTTGTAATAATTCCACGAGGTTTATTTAAAAGATAATATACTTTATCCTGTTTTTCACTTATTGCATTTCCTTCTACTTCTATATAATCATTACCACTTACTTTATGTCCCAAAGAAATAGTTTCACCATTAACACTAACTAGTCCTTTTTTTATTAATTCTTCTGCTTTTCTTCTTGAACAATAGCCTGAAGCCGCAATTACTTTTTGTACTCTTTCCATCTGCATCACCAAGAAGATTATACATTAAAATGTAAATAGTGTCAAAACAGAATATTAGTTATTATAATGCTAGCAATTATACCTATTAAATCTGCACATAAACCTGCCCAAAGAGCATATCTTATTTTTTTTATTCCAACACTACCGAAATATAGGGTTATTACATAAAGAGTAGTATCAGTAGAACCCTGCATAACAGATGCGAGCAATCCAACAAAAGAATCCGGTCCGTGGTTATCATAAATACTATTTAATATAGCAAGTGATGCACTACCAGAAATTGGCCTAATGGCTGCAAGTGGAAGTATTTCTAAAGGTATATTTAGCGTACTAAATATAGGTTTAAATAAACCCAAAACAAATGATAAAAAACCACTATTAATAAGTATATTAACACCTAGTATCATAGCTAAGAATGTAGGAAACAGGCTCATAATCATACCTACTGAATCTTTAGAACCTTCTAAAAATGTATCATAAACTGGTACTTTTTTTCTTATTCCATAAATTATTATAAATAATACTATTAAAGGAATTATTAAATTAGATATATATTTAATGATGATACCACTTTGTAAATAGTTTATCCACAAATATTCCTCCTATTGTTGAACAAGCAGTTCCTATAATACAGGCTAAAAGTATACTAGTAGGATTTATACTATGATACATCATACGCATTGATATTATAGTTGTTGGAACTAATGTTACTCCACTAGTATTAATAATTAGAAATGTAATCATAGAACGACTAGCTGTATCTTTCTTTTTGTTTAGTTTTTGAAGTGAATCCATTGCTTTTAAGCCAAAAGGGGTAGCCGCACTACCTAATCCAAATACATTGGCAATAATATTGCTTGCTATATAACTTAATGATTCATGCCCTCTAGGCACCTCTGGAAATAACTTGGTTAGTACTGGTGATATAAAATTAGAAAACTTATCTAATAATTTAGATTTTTCTGCAATATTCATAAGGCCCATCCAAAGAGCAAGTACAGGAAATATTTGCATAATCATATCAAGGCTAGTTTTAGAGCTTTCCATAATAGTATTATTAACTACATCAACATTATTAGTAAATATAGCATATATTATTCCACAGGCTATAAATAATGTCCAAATTATATTTACCATAGATGCCACTTCTTCTTATTTTTTGCTTTAGCTTTAACATATATTGGTTCACTATATATCAATTTATCCCCAAGATTAACTAATACACTACCTACTTCTTGTCTATCTCTTACATTTCTTATCTTTTTAATTTTATATTTGATATTAACAGATTCTTTCTCACTATCATCTAAAATGTATTTAAAAGATTTTTTTATATATAGATTATAATCTTTATAATAATTCTCATCATAGATATTAATAGTTCCTTTTTTTAATATTGTATAACTTTTATAATTATCAAATCCATAATCAAATAAATTCATGTGATCTTTAAAATCATTGCCATCGTTAAGCGTTACCACAACAAGATTTGTATTATCTTTAGATGCAGTTGTAACTAGTGTTCTTTTCGCAATTTTAGTAAATCCTGTTTTTCCACCTGTTGTATATTTATATAATCTAAGCAATTTATGCTTATTATGCCATATATAAGTATTTTTATTTGTTTCCAACTTATACTCTTTTGTTTTAACTATATCTTTATATTCTTTTAATTTCATTGCATAACTAGTTAATATTGCCATATCATAAGCAGTAGAATAGTTACCTTTTTCTTCATCAAGGCCACTAGGATTATTAAACTTAGTATTCTTCATACCTATTTCTTTAGCCTTATGATTCATCATTGTAACAAAGTTATCAACATCCCCGCCTACAAAGTCGGCAATGGCAAGAGCTGCATCATTCCCACTTCTAAGCATTAGTCCATATACTAAATCTCTTAACTTCATTTTTTCACCTATTTTAATATACACTGCAGAACCATATGCTTTATTAATAGAGCTATTTATTTTAACCTCTTTATCTAGCTTACCTGACTCGACTGCTAGTACTGCCGTCATTATCTTAGATATACTTGCAACAGACCTTACTTCATGAATATTCTTAGAATATATTATTCTATTATTATCTGTATCCATTAGTATTGCAGAAGTTGCAGAAGAACTTATACCTTTTATGATAAAGGGAATAAATAGAATTATTATTAGTATTACTTTTTTCATATTTCACCTATAAAATTGTATGAAAAAAAGGTACTTATTATGCCTTATAATAATTAATTAATACCTCACTTATATTTTTAGCAATCTTTTCATGGTACCATTTTTGCCTTAATAAATATCTATCGTTAGAATTAGATAGAAATCCTATTTCAATTAATACTCCTGGTATAGTTATTTTTCTATTTAAAAGCATAGTTTTTATTTCTTTAACTTCTCTTTTCGTATTAAGATTTTTCTTAAAATGTTCTTGAAATAAATTTGCTATCTCAATATTTTTATCATTTACATCATCATAGAATACTTGAGCTCCATGCCATGTAGTAGATGTTACTGAGTTTAAGTGTATTGATATATACATATCAGCATTTGATTCATTAATTATTTTAGCTCTATTATTTAAATCACTTCTTTTTCTTGCTCCCGTTCGCATGTAACTTAAATCATAGTCACCATATCTTGTCATATAAACAACTGCCCCTAGACTTTCTAATTTTTCTTTTATTGCAAAACATATATCTAGATTTATGTTTTTTTCATATATATCTTTATAAATAGAACCTGGATCCAAACCACCGTGCCCAGGATCAATATAAAAAGTATGCCCAAATAAAGGAAGAGAAGTTGCTTTTATTTTATATAATCCCCCTAATAATACTAAAAAAATAAACATAATAAAAACATATAGTTTGTTAGGCTTGTTTTTATATATAATCATACAATCACCCATTTAACTATATGTCTTTTATCTTAATCTTTGATAATTTTGTTCATTATAGTATTGTTGATTTTGTTCTATTTTAATTTCTTCCAATTCTTTATTAGGGCTAGCAAGTGAATCATCAATCGTACCATCTTGTATCGCTTGATACATTTCTCTTTCTTGATTAATATTATCTGATGACTGATCAACCTGATATGAATATTGCTTATTCTGTTCAATTACTTTTTGGGCTTCAAGCCTTTCTGATACTGTGTGAGCAATAAATGAACCAGCAACAATTGTAAAACCTAATATTGTACATAGAACTATTTTACCCTTTTTAGTTTTTAATGCCTTTCTTATACTTGGTTTATACATTGTTCCTTTTATAGTTTTTAAATTTGGTTTATATGTTTGATTCAATGTATCATTAGTCTGAAAATTGCTTATATTCATAATATTATTATTAGTTACCTTTGCATTTGTTGATATATTCTTTAAAATATTAATTACCATGTCATACATTTTCTTATTTCTTCTTTGATAATCAATATCTTTTGAAAGAGAAATTTTTATTACAGAATTCATTTGTTCAGACGATAGTCTATATACTGTATTATTAGGATTATTAATAATTTCAAAAACTTTAAATTTAGAATTATTTAAAGTTGCAACCAAACGATACATATCAACTATTTTACCGTTATAGTTTTTAAATAAAGGAAATAGAGCTGTATTACTAAGTTGATTAATATTTATAGCATTACATCTTCCTTCAAATTTTATTTCATATTCTTTCATATAATCACTACCTTTACTATATCTAATCTACTATGAATTTCTCTAAAAGTCAATATAAAAATGTCAACGTTGACACTTTCATTTAAAAATATTAAAGGGATATCTATCTGGCAAAGATATTGAATATATTAATTTTTCTTTAGTTATAGGATGATTAAAAGATAAACTTTGAGCAAACAACGCAATTTGAGAATTCTTCTTACAATTCTTATTATATCTATGATCACCATATAATGGATATCCTCTTGATGAAAACTGAACTCTAATTTGATGAGAACGTCCTGTTTTTAAGTTAATTCTAACTAATGATAAGTTATCTTTATAACCAACTTTTTCAAAATATAACTCTGCATCTTTACCATTACTATCTACCTTTACAGTGTTTGTACATCTATCTTTTAACAATTTATCCTTTAATAATCCGTTTTCAAATATATTACCTTCGACCACAGCATAATATACTTTTTTAAATCCTCCATTTCTTATTTGCTCACTTAACCTTGATGCACATTTACTAGTTTTAGCAAACACCATCACTCCACCTACAGGTCTATCTAATCTATGTACTAATCCTAAATACGCATCTCCTGGTTTGTTATACATCTTTTTTAAATAATTTTTTAATAAAGTTAATAAATCAGTATCCTTACTTGAATCTGATTGAACTGGAATATTTATCGGTTTTTCTACTACTAATAAATGATTATCTTCATATATTATTTTAATCATTTGATTGATACCTACCATATATACCACATGGTAAAACTAAATTATTAGTAGTTATAGGAAGCCCTATATCACCAGAATCAACAGTACCATTTGGATACTTCTTTAAAACAGTTGTCTTAAGTATATTTTCTAATACAACACCTGATACACCTGTTGTATATGAATTTATTAAGAAAAACAATGGATTATCAGATAATATATCCATACATGCTTCAATTAACTTATATATATTATCTTCAAACTTCCAAACCTCTTTATTAGGTCCCCTTCCATAACTAGGTGGATCCATTACTATCGCATCATATTTATTACCACGACGTGCTTCTCTTTTTACAAATTTCAAACAATCATCTACTATAAATCTAATTGAATTATTCTCTAGATGAGATAGTTTCATATTTTCTTTAGCCCATTCAGTCATACCTTTTGAAGCATCTACTTGTACAACATCAGCTCCTGCTTTTGAACAAGCCATAGTTGCCCCACCAGTATAGGAAAACAAATTAAGAACCTTTATTTTTCTATTACTATTTTTTATTTTATCCATCATAAAATCCCAATTAACGGCCTGTTCTGGAAATAACCCAGTATGTTTAAAACCAGTTGGACTTACTTTAAAAGTTAATCCTTTATAATCAACAGTCCAAAAATTATCTAATTTAGAAAAAAATTCCCAATTGCCACCACCTGATTTACTACGGTGATAAAATCCATCAATCTTATTCCATTTAGAATCTACATCGGTATACCACATTGCTTGTGGATCAGGACGTCTAAGTATAACATTACCCCAACGTTCTATTTTTTCTCCATTACCTGCATCAATGCATTCATAATCCTTCCATTCATCACTTATTCTCAAAACAATCACTTCCTAATTTCTAATATATTATCACATATAAAATTATCACAATAATTATTATATTTTTTTATTTGACTTTCTTTTTTTATTGTCCAACCAATAATAGGTTTAGTCTTTCTTACTTTTTTTATTTGTTTATTTGGTAATCCCTTGATATTATAACATATAAAGTCCGGATTAGTAAATTTATTAAATAGCATGTACTTATATATACCGTTAACTATAGAATTATAGTTATATGTATTCGTAAGTAATTGTCCTCTTATATAATTAGGTCTATTCTTTTTAAACCAATATATAATAAAAGGACTAAAACTCTGTATAGCAAAATAACCATTATAACCATCTAATAGTTTAACTACCTCTTTTTCTATTTTATTACCTTTAGTGTAAGGTTTAATTTCAATTAATAATGGAACTTTTCCTGAAACTAGTTTTAAAACCTCTTCTAAAGTGACAAGTTCGTGACAAACATTTTTTAATTCTTCATATCTATGGTTACTTATTATAAAGTTTTTATTTCCACATTTGATAAAATTATCATGACATAGTATTACTACATTATCTTTAGTTAAGGTAACATCTAATTCAACAGGATAATTCTTCATAATAGACATATCAATTGCAACTAAACTATTTCCTTTAATATATTTATTATGTATTCCTCTATGAGCGATTAACTTATTTAATAATGGTTTTAAATCTTTCATACATTTCACTATTATATTTTATGTTTATTAGCAAATAAGATGTGCAAAAAAAGTCCGTAAACACGAACTTTCTAAATACTTTAAATAAGTAAAATTATCTCTTACTAAATTGTGGAGCACGACGTGCAGCTTTTAAACCTGGTTTCTTACGTTCTTTACTTCTTGGGTCTCTAGTTACAAAACCAGCTCTTTTTAAGATTTTTCTATAACTGTCATCATTATCTTCATTAGCTTCATCATAAGCAAGTAAACAGCGAGTAATACCTAATCTAATTGCACCAGTTTGACCACTAGCACCTCCACCGTTTACTTTAACTTCGATATCAAATGTCTTTTCGTTATTTGTTGCAACTAAAGGTTGCATTAAATCCATTACATAAGTTTCATGTGGCATGAATTCTCTTACATCTCTACCATTAATTGTAATTTTTCCTTTACCTGCAGTCATTTTAACTTGTGCAACTGCAGATTTTCTTCTACCTGTAGCAGTAAATACCTTTGCCATATATCCTCCTTATTTAACTTCCATTACAGATGGCTTTTGTGCCATATGTGGATGACTTTCCTCTGCATAAACAAATAATTTTTTTGACATTTGACGACCTAATCTATTATGAGGAAGCATACCTTTAATAGCTCTTTCAACCATTTCTACTGGATATTTTTCTTTCATTTCACGAGCAGTTCTTTCTCTTAAACCACCAGTATATCCACTATGGTTATAATAAATTTTCTTATTTAACTTATCACCAGTTAAATTAACTTTTGAAGCATTAATAACAATTACAAAATCTCCACAATCAACATGTGGTGTATAAGTTGGTTTATGTTTTCCACGAAGTACAGTTGCAACTTTAGTAGCTAAACGTCCTAAAGATATACCTTCTGCATCAATAACATACCAATTACGCACTACATCTTCTTTTCTTTGCATAAATGTATTTTTCATATTTTTTTCCTTTCTCCTTAATTTTAATAAGTCTTCCCACAACTTATTAAATTGGGAATTAAATGTACCAATTAAGATAATACTAAAAATATCTTTAAATGTCAACAATTTCTAGGCACTTTTTTACAAAAAGAATAACTATTAATTATCATAGTTATCCTTTTCAACTTTTACTACTTTTCTTTTTTCTTCAAGCATATACTCACTTACTCTATTTTGTATTTCTGCAAGTGATCTTTTATCAATATTATTAATAATTACTTGTTCTTTAATTGTATCAATAAATACCTTTCCCCAAAGTATTCCAGATTGAACAGATAAATCATTAAACATTTCTGGAGTAATTGAAATAAAGTAATACCCAAATAACAATCTCTTTTCCGCAACTAATATTCTTTTGTTAGTTAAAGCAACTAAATAAGTTGAAAACATATCCCAAATGAATGGACTTTTCTGACCAGCAAATACATATAGTATTGCTTCATCTGCTGATAAATGTTTTTTAATTACCTCACTATGTTTTTTTAATCTCCACGCAATTGTAGTTGGATACTTCTTTTTGAATTCTATTGCTTGTTCACATATATAATTCATATATTCTCCTTATTCAGTAATAACACCATACTTCTTAAATTCACGAGTGAAATAACTTGGAGGATTCTCTCCTTCAATAGAACCTTCTAGATGATTGTTCTTAGTTATAAGTGTAAGAGGTGTACCTAAGTTATCTGCATCAGCATATCCAATACTTTTTAAGTTTTCAATTAACTCAGATTGTTCATCTTGACTCATTTCAGTTAAATTTAAATAATTAATAGTTATATTATTATTACCAGCAACCCTACTTAAAACAGGTTTTACTGCTATACAATGGCTACATGTAGTTTGACCAATAACGATAACATTTAAAGTATCTTCACTTACTAATTCTTTATATCTATTAAAATCAATAAATGTTAAATTTTCTTCAGGCTTATATGTTGCTTCTTTATCTAAGATTTTATTTTTCTTTAAAAATTCTACTGTGGTCTTACCATCCATATAACCAACATTAACATCAACTACATCATCGTTTTTAACAACAGCAATTGTTGGTGTAGAACCTTCAACATCCAATACTTTAAGAATTTCTTTTTTATCTTTTTCTGACAATTTAGATGCATCAATATATAAATAATCTATTTTATAATCCTCTTTAATTTGCTTCATAATAGGTGTTTGAAGTGAACAATAACTACAAGTAGAGCTTCCATAATAAATAACTGTTTCTTCTTTTTTTCCCATGTACTTATAAAAACTATCTAACATCTCTCCTGAATTCTTATTTTTATTAGTAACCTTTTTATCACCCGTTACAATCATACCAACAATAAGTCCAATTACCGCAATAACAGATACTGCAAGCATTGCAATTGTTTGTGCATTAAACATTTTTTTATTCATAATAATCCTTCTTTCTCAACAACTTAATTATAAACTATTTAAGCTATTTTTGCAAACATTTACTATGCTTTTTCAACAATTATTCACATAAAATAAAACCGAATACATAAATATCCGATTTATTTTTCTTTCTTTTCTTCTATTTTTGTATCTTTAGTTTTCTCTCCTATAGTATTTTTCTTTTTATTTTTAACATATAAAATACCGGCAGCAGTTGCACCAGCAGCTAAAGCACTTCCAACACCAATTGCAATTTTTGTACCCTTTTTCATACATCCTCCTATCTTAAGATACCCTTTGTATCTATCACAATTATAACATCAGTTATATGTCTTATCAATATATATTTTAAATTTCACCTTTATATTTATATAATTTTTTTACAATTTGACAATACTTTACATCTGATAAATCCACATTCTTCTTTTCTGCAATATATTTTGTTAAATACATACTTTGTATAAGCATTTGATAATCATCTAATATTTGATCTTCATATTTTGAATCTATAGTAATAATTCTACTATAATATTTTTTTAATTCCTCTAACATCATTCTATCAAATTCAGTATTTCTATTATAATAAATCGCTATAGCATTATAATTAATACCAAGCGGGCTTCTTCCATGACAATAAGAATATTTATCATGAACTATAGGTATTCCTATTCCTGATTCAACCATAGTTGATTCTAAATATTTTGATGCTGTACTTGTATCATAACCACTAAATATTTCATAGACATCACTTCCTAAATCAAAATCAAATGATGTTTCTTCTATGCAATCCAACATAAGACTATTCTTTCCATTTAAATAATAATCCATTAGTATGCTAGTTGGAATTAATGTTGCACCTAGTGATATAAAACTTCTTTCTTTATCAATAGTAGTGCTGTATTTTAAGTAAGTTATATCATTATCATCAAATGAATTGTTAGATAATAAGTATTTTCTTAAATTTTTTAAGAAAGATAATTCTACTCCATAATTATTTCCACTATAGCTACATGCTACTACATTTCTAAACGCACTATTGTTCCTGTATAAAAAATCTCTTGGTTCACTATTAACTGAAACTATGCCATTTTTAGCATTAATAACCTTAGCGCCAAATTCACTTACTACACTTGATCCTCCAACTCCACTAAAAAGTGTTGGTTCGCTTAATTTAGATAATTCATTTCTTATAAACTCTAAATCAGTATTATCTAATGAATTTACCACCCTTTCTTTTAAAAAATCAAAATTAACTTGCATATTCTTTTCCATAAAAAATCTCCTTTCAAGTTAAATATAACTCAAAATGAGGAAATATTTCGTCTACTCATATTTTTCATCTAATAATTCATATTTTATTATTCTTTTTAACTCAAAATGTCTAATATCTTGTTTCTTTTCACAAAAAGCAGCACAGTACCAACCATCTTGAAACAAAAACATTTCTGCCGGATCTATAACTCTTTCATTTTCACCCTTACCATAAGAATAATATAATATTTTAACTTTTCTTTTTTCTTTTATAGCTCTTGTTAATAAATTATATTTCTTACCTGTTTCATCTTTCAAATTTAATTCTCTTTCTTCTTGCTTACTTCCTATATATATGCCTTTAATTTTATCTTGAAGTAATATAAGCTTATCTTTTATATCCTTATCTTTTTCACTTGTTATGTACTTATCTAATAATTTTGCATCTTTCATTTTAAACTTTCTAACAGGCATACGAACCGATTGATTTAATACATATCCTCCATATGGTCCCATTATTGTATCTATATAAATACCTGCTTTTTCTAAATCTTCTTTATACACTCTAATCATTCTATCAGTTACTTCAAGTTCATTTGATAATTCACTTATGCTATATTTTCTTCCAGACTGTAAAAGTTGTAACATTGTTAATACATTGGATATCTTAGACATAAAACCACCCATATAGATTATATCATATTTTTTATCTTTCAAAAATGACTGGGAAAAGGTATCTAAAGTGAATTTATTATTATTTTTCGCAATTTTTTAGTAAAGAAAAAGCTCGTGTTTTCCCATATTTTATGTGGGATTGCGAGTTTATTTACCACAACATTGTTTATATTTTTTACCACTGCCGCAAGGTAAAAAAATAAAACAATCAGGTAATTTTTTCCTTTCAAATTGGTATTTTTTATTTAAAACTAATAATTTTTTACTCAATAATTGTAAGTTTTTATTCAACAACGTATCTAATAGCGTATCTAAAAAATTGATTTAATTATTTTATTAAACTTAGATCTCCATTTATAATAATCGGATCAAACCCTTCGATTTCATCAAATAACATTCCATTTGGAATATTATTATATAAATATATTTTTTTACCTAATTTAAATGCATCATACATTTCTAAGAATGTTGCTCCGCCTATAAAATTTTTAATTATTTCTCCGTCTTTTTCTTTATCTAAATTTAGTACTAAAACTGCATCCATTTCTGATATTGTATCTTCACTTTGTTTGTACATTTTAGCTTTAAATTTTTGATGTTCTTCTTTACCTAAATCCCACATTCTTTGTTCAGTAGCGGGATCATCATAACAATTAGGTAAAAACACTTCATTATTTTTCTCTTCTAAAATTTTCTTTACTTCTTCTATTTTTGAATAAAATTTTTTACTGCATATCATTAATATTTTCATATATTATCACTTCCTTTTTAATTATACCATATGTATTCCTATTTAAAGCTAAAATAAATAAAAAAACGTATCTAAACGCCTTTTTTAGTTCAAAATTACCTAAAAATCACAATCATCAAAAAGCCCACAATTCCTTTATTTATGCGGGTATGCAGGCTTATTTGCCACAACACTGTTTATATTTCTTACCACTGCCACATGGCACTTTGAAACCTCAATTCCGATAACTTTCGGCAAATTAAATAATATATAAATCGCTTTAAATCGTTGTTAAATCTCGTTAATTCTAATTTTTTGAATTATTGATAATTTTGTGTTTTTTAATAAAAATGTAGACAAATGTGTAGATTATTTTACTTTTTTATATCCTTACAAGTATCTATCACTATATCTCTTAACACATCCTGATTATCAACATCATCTACTAAATACATTGGTTTCGCCCCGTTATATGGAATAGCTTCCTGCATATTATATTTTTTGTTACTATCTACAATCTTTACAAGTAATCTATCATCGTATATTCCACCAAATAATATATTATTGTAATAAAGCAAATATTCCCCCATCATAGTTTTACAACTTATATTCTCTAACAAATTTAATTGTTCTAAAATGAAATCTCTGTAGTCTTTAGTAGTTGCCATTTTATCAACTCCCATTTATTTTAATAATTTTTCAAATGCATTAGCATTCAATATTGTGTTTGAAATAAATTTTCCTTTATAAAAGTTAGCCCAATTATTAAACACACATGGTGCATTTTTAGCTTTTTCTAATGAATCTATTTTTACAAAATTTAATTTGATACCTTTATCTTTTGCATAATCAGATAATTCTTTTACTTCATATTCTACATAAGGGCATTCATTTGAATAGTAAATAGTGAAATCTTGACTATCTATTTCCATCTTTCTAGCACTATCACTAAACTTAGGTGTTTCTTTATCATCAAATTGTAATGCCATTAATTCATAATCATTAATTGTATCTACTACTTTAAATCCATAGTGTTCAAAGAACTTCTTATCTCCAATAAATGGTTTCTTCTTTTGTGATACTAATGTACATACACCACTCATTTTTTTATTTTTTGCATCTTCAATAGCATATTCTAATAATTCTTTACCAATACCCTTTCCTTTAAAGCTACCTGCTACCCATAAGCAATAAATATGCATATAATTTTTACCGTTAATAGGAACCCAAGCCGTTTCTATTGGTTCATATTCAATAAAAATTTTACCTCTTGCATTTAGCTTTCTAAATACGTGTCCATCCTTTAATTTACTTTTAATCCATTCTTTCTTTTTATCTACACCATCTTGATGTTTAGGATCTCCTATAGCACAACAAATATGCTCTTCATCAATATTCTTTTCATCTAAATTAATGTACTCATTCATACTCACACCTCTATATTCATTATATCACAAATTTTTACTATTTTTTCACTTACTTGTTTGTTCGGAATATTACTATTTTACGAATTATATATTCCCTTATTTTACCTTTTAAAAATATGATGATCTAAAACTGATCTAAAGCCTTTCTTTGAATAATTTTTAAGGAAAGAAAAACTCGTGTTTTCCCTTTATTTATCGGGCTTTACGAGATTATTTACCACAACATTGATTATATTTTTTACCACTGCCACATGGCTTTTGGTATTTGGGATTTTGGGAACTTTTGGGAACACTTGGCTCGTTAATTCGGCGTTTGGTTGCACCCCAGAGCACTCCGTAGCACTCGGCAAACCTAGCAGAACTTATCTAAAAACTTATCTAAAAAATTATATTCCTGCTATTGCCATTCCTACTTCACAAAGTAAATCACTATTATATATTTTATTAAATCCCACTAAATCAATTCGTTTAAGTTGACCATACATATTATTTAAGTTATTTTTGTATACATATTCTAATATGCTCTTTATTTGTAAATGTCAATACTAAAATGTACAAAAATGGGAATATAACTATGTACAAAAATGGGAATATTATCAAATTGGCATAATAGGTCAAGAAAGGCCTATTAGTATCGTCACTAAGTTCTATTAAATCTTTAGTTCTATATGATTTACCTGTTATATTAAATACGTGACAGTGATGTAGTAGTCTATCTAATATTGCATTAGCTAATATTGGATCGCCAAATAGTTCAGACCATTTACCAAATGGAATATTAGAAGTAACTATTATTGATTTCTTTTCATACCTTCTGTTAATAAGTTGGAAAAGCATATTAGCTCCATCTTTATCAATTGGTAAAAACCCCATCTCATCAATTATTAATATTTTATATTTGTTATAGAATTTCAATCTGTCTTCTAGTCTGTTCTCACTGTGAGCCTTCTTTAAATTGTTTATTAAGTCATTACAATTAATGAAGTAAGTAATTTGCCTGTTTCTAGCTGCTTCTATTCCTATGGCAGTTGCCAGATGTGTTTTACCCACACCTGGACTACCAATAAATAGTATATTTTCCTTATTTTCCAAAAATCTTAAATTTTTAAATTCTATTATTTTATCTTTATTTATAGATGGTTGAAATGAAAAGTCATAATCATCTAATGTTTTTATGTAAGGAAAATTAGCAACTTTAACGCAACCTTGCATAGCCTTTTCTTCCTTCATATTTATCTCATCTGTAGTTAGTTCATACAAAGCTTGTACAACATCTATCTTCTTATCATTTATTAAGTTAAGATAATCATTAATATTTTCTTTAGTTTTAAGTAGTTGTAACTTTTCTAGGTTATTTAATAGTTTATTATAATTACTCATTTTTATAAGCACCCACTTTATTAACGCAATCATTTACTTCTTTTATAAAATCAACCATTAAATTATTGAATATATGAGTTAAAATAATTGTTGATTCTTTATACTTAGAATCAGTATATAAAACATTATTACATAAGCTTTTATTAAAATCTATAAATATCTTTTCTTTGTTAAGTTTTTTCATTTTTCTTCTTTCTATTTCATTTATAAACATTGTTGCGAAATCTATTTTTTTGTTATCTTCCATTGTTAAAATCTCCTTCCATACATTCTAATTCTATTATCAATTCAGATACAATCTCATCAATCATACATATTCTATTAATATTGATTCGTAATCTTTCATTACAAGCGAGTGTTTGACAATCATCCAAATAGTCATATACTTGTTCAATTTTTTTCTCTACTTTTTTAAGTTTTTAATTATATATTTTTTATTCATTTGAATTCCTTCCTTCTATTTTGTTAATCTATCAAATAATTTTAAATTATCTATCGCAATACTTTCTATTTCATCATCACTCTTATATGGCATAGTTGCCTTTAAGCATTCAATATAATCATTTGTACTGTACTGAATCTTTTTATCTGAAATATTATGAGTTGCGATTAATTCCGTGTTATAATAAATCAGAAGTTTATTATCATTCTCTTGTAGTTTAACAGTTTGATTAATATACTTTATTGAAACAGAATATTTTGTGCCTTTATAGTAAACAAGACTTTCATTTGATACTTTGGCCGGTATCATATTACTAATATAATGATCAATTATGTCTTGCCTAGGTAGAGGTTTTAAATATTCTTTTTCTATTTCAAAGAGAGTTATTGGTGGCATATTCGTAGTTGAATTTATTTCAGTATTTATCTTATCATTAAGTCTACTCATAATATCCATCAACTCTTCAACATTATCAAACTCATTATCATATGGTAATATCCAACTTACAAACTTATTACAATTTTCAACTTTCCCTTTCGTTTGACAACGTCTAACTCTACATTTTTTAGGAGTAGTATCCATGTCCTTACAGAAAGCTTTAAATTCACTTACAAACTCATGTTCTGAATAATTAACTATACTTGACATATTATCAGTAAGTATTGTCTCAGGTACACCTCCAATCTTTTTAAATGAGTTAATAAGACACCTTTCAACAGTTTCTCTAGTCATAAACTCAGTAACTTCATATGTATGCATTCTTGAAGCACTCAATGTAGCCGAGAATACATAAAATACAACTTCATCTCCATTTCTATTATGCAAAGTTATTGGCCCTTTCCAGTCAAACTGTAATTGCTTGCCATAATCTGTTTCGTACCTTGGATGAACATCTTGTTTTTTAGGAATAAGTATATCTTTATATTTACAAACATACTTTCTAAAGTTGGAATATGAACCAATATTATCATCAATATTCATAATAATATACTCATATACTGCCTTCTTATTTACTCCAGGAATATTTAATTTTGTTTTAATCAAATCTTGATGCTTATCTAACTTAGATTCTTTTTTTCTTTTCGTTTTATTAGTTATTCCTAAATACTTCTTTTTAGCAGTTCTTCGATCAAGACCATACTGACGACCAAGTGCCGAAAAGTTAGGCTTAAGATTAGCTGTTTCCAAACATGTAATCGCTCCTTTCAAATTTCCCATTTGTTATCACCTCCAATTCCGTAATTAGAGTATAACAAAAGAATGTACTTTAGGGTTAATTTTATGTACAATTTTGTACATTCTTATTTTCCCTTTTTCGTACATTCTTATAGTATCATTTACA
>CADCIZ010000004.1 GCA_902801685.1 uncultured Erysipelotrichaceae bacterium
GAATACTATTAATTGCAACTTTACCAACTGTAGCACCATACATAGCAACAATCACACAATTAGGAGGAATAATCTTAGCTGAGGAATGTTTGATTGCTTCATCAGTAATCTTAATTTCAGTATCTGTAATGAGGTTCCAGTTAACTTCCTGAGTTCTTAACCATGGAATATTGCCTCCATAATATTCAGAATGCGAAGTATTAGGAGTTCCTCCAGATGAAATATTTAAGCATATATCTTCTATTTGCTTTAGATTATCACTTGTAAACAATTTACCACGCCAAAACTCGTATTGACTCTTTCTCGCCTCTAGCTCCGCCTCTAGCTCCGCCTCTAGCTCGCCAAATTTATCAAGTATTCGTACTATTTCTTCTTGTATCTTTAATGGAGGACATGGAATTTTAATTTTTAAAAATTTTTCTTTTGATAAATTATATCTTGTCACACCAAAAGAACATGATATTACATTATTTCTAAAATTTTTATCTCTGAATATATGCTTAAGAAAATCTGGATTATATTTATCATAAAAGTTTTCATTTAGCCTAAAGCCAAAACAAAAGCTATTTAAATATATTTTTTCACGTGGTTCTTTAGTAACAACTGATATCATTCCACTGTCTTCTAAATTCTCAGATGATCCAGCAATTAAAATATCTTTAAATTTAATTTCGTTTTGTTTTTCATCTTGTTTTACTTGAACATAATCTTCAGCTTCTAAATCAGTCGATGGATTATTATATATGTTAGTATAAGTTATGTACCTGCAATTTCCGTTTTCAAAATCTTTTTTTGACTTACCTGATAGTCCACTAAACTGATTCCCAATTTCTGATAATTTATAATATCTTACTCCATTAGGACACAGCTCTTTAATTAAATCATTAATCTTACTCATGATAATCAGCCTCTAATTCTTTGATTATCTCTTCTAGTTCTTCTCTTATTTTATGTTGTCTTGGAACTATTTCAGAAAGTTTTTTATTAACTTCTTCTATATCTATATTGTTTTGTTCAGTATTTGTTTTTAAATATGAATTAACTGATATATTATAATCATTATCTTTAACTTCATCATAAGTAGCTAGATATGATTTATTATCTTGAGATTTTCTATTCTTTAATAAATTAATTATGTTGTTTATGTTTTCATTAGATAATTTATTCTTATTTGTGTTTCTTACAAATTCTTTCGATGCATCGACAAATAAGATATTATTATCTGTTTTATTTTTCTTTAAAACTAATATACATGTAGCTATTGATGTACCAAAGAATAAATCTGGAGGTAACTGAATAATAGTATCTACAAAGTTATTATCTATCATATATTGTCTTATTTTTTGTTCTGCTCCGCCTCTATAAAGTACTCCTGGAAACTCAACTATTGCGGCAGTACCTTTTGGAGATAACCAAGATAGCATATGCATTGTAAATGCAAGATCTGCTTTTGATTGAGGAGCTAAGACTCCAGCTGGAGCAAATCTTTCGTCATTGATAAGTAATGGATTTGATTTTCCAGCCCATTTAATTGAATATGGTGGATTTGATACTATTGCATCAAATGGTTCATCATCAAAGTGTTTAGGGTGTATTAGTGTATCTTCTCTTTCAATACTAAAATTATTATAGTTAATGTTATGTAAGAACATATTAATTCTAGCTAAGTTATAAGTAGTTAGATTTATCTCTTGTCCATAGAATCCTTCTCTTACATTTTCTTTTCCTAGTATTTTAGCAAATTTTAAAAGTAATCCACCTGAACCACAACATGGGTCATATACTTTATTAACTGATGTTTTATCCATTATAACTATTCTTGCAAGTAGTTCTCCTACTTCTTGGGGAGTAAAGAATTCTCCTCCTGATTTTCCTGCTGATGATGCATACATTGTCATTAAAAACTCATAAGCATCCCCAAACAAGTCAATTTTGTTTTCTTCGTATTCTCCAAAATTTAAATCTCCAATAGCATTTAATAGTTTAACAAGTTTTTCATTTCTTTCATCAACTGTGTTACCTAATTTATTGTCAATAGTAAAGTCATCAAATAAACCTTTAACATCTTCTTCAGATGCTGTTCCTCTAGCTGATGATTCAATATTATTAAATATATTAGATATAACAACATTTAAGTTTTCGTTCTTATCTGCACCTTTTCTTATATTACAAAATAATTCACTTGGTAATATAAATAATCCTTTTTCTTCTAGTATTTGTGATTTGCCAAGTAATGCTTCTTCATCAGTAATATCCCTATATTGAAAATTTGTAATACCTGCTTTCCTTTGATTATTATTAACATAGTTCTCTATATTTTCTGATATAAATCTATAGAATAACAATCCTAATACATATTGTTTAAAATCCCATCCATCAACTGAACCTCTTAATTCATTTGCTATTTTCCATATTGTTTTATGTAATTGTTCTCTTTCTTGTTCTTTTTTATTATTCATATTTATTTCCTACCTCCCACAATATAAAACAAAAAACAATTAATTCTATTAACACTTTTTGTTATCGAATTATGATAATTTTTATCTTTACATAGACATTATATCAATTTTTGATATCTATAACAAGCAATTATTTTATTTTGAATAAAATAAGAATATTAATAAGAATGGATTTAATAGTATTAAGCATGTAAAAAGGTATGCATATGCATACCAATCATTTCTAATAAAGTTTCCCAAATTATTCTGCAACTCTTCTAACACTCACTATAGGCATTATATACATACTATCTGTTCTAATACCAAGGGCTGGTGTTGAGGCATGAACTATTGTATTATCTCCTATATAAAGTGCGGAATGTGATACATTACCATTATATCCATATGATATTATATCTCCTGCTTGAATTTGATCTACTGGCACTGAATATCCAACTGTCGACTGGGCTGGAGCAGTACGCGGAAGTGATACACCAAAATTCGCATACACACTTTGTACAAATCCTGAACAATCTGCACCATCTGTTAAACTAGTTCCTCCATATACATAAGGATTTCCTACAAACTGTACAGCATATGATGCAACATCTGAGTAAGAGGTATCTGGAATAGGTGCATTAGGCATGTTATTCTGATTAGCATCTATTGCAGCGTTATTAGCAATCACCCTTGATTGCTCTGCTAAAGCCTGTGCCGCTTCCTCTTCTTTTTTCTTCTCTTCCTCTACTCTAATACGTTCTTCCTCTTTTTTTTCTGTTATATACTCTTCTATCTCATTATCTTTATATGTATCAAGCGCATCATCACTTTTTACAAGTACATTTGCAGCTGCTACTGTATTTTTTGCCTTTACCTGAACTGTAGAATTACTTTTAATTACTACTACCATTACAATAATTAATACATCAGCAAGTACTAGCATTAAACTTATTTTTCTTTTCGTATTCATAGTCACCAACTTTTTATTAACACAACATAATGATAACACTAGTTTTTTAAGTTGTCAAATTAGGCATGAAAAAAACTCAAGAAACCTTGAGTTTATCCAATCCTTCTTATTGTAATAATTGGCATTATATACATACTATCTACCCTAATACCTAATTCTGGAGTCGAGGCATGAACTATCATACCATTACCAATGTATAAGGCAGAGTGTGATACATATCCATTATATCCATAAGATACTATATCACCTGGCTCGGCTTCATTAACTGAAACTCCATAACCTGATTGTGCTTGACCTCCAGTTGTTCTTGGAAGTGATACACCAAAGGCAGCATATACACTCATAACGAACCCTGAACAGTCAGTACCATTTGTTAAACTTGTACCACCTGCAACATAAGGATTTCCTACAAACTGTAAAGCATAGTTTACAACATCAGAATTAGCCTCAATGTTTACAGTATTTTGTCTTTGTAATTCTTGCTGTCTTGCAAGTTCTTGTTCCCTTTGTATTCTTTCTGTTTCTAATCTTTCAGTCTCTAATCTTTCAGTCTCTAATCTTTCTTGTTCTAGTCTTGCTTTTTCTTCTTCTTGTTTTCTTTGTTCAATAAGATTACTTAATTTTTCATTGTTTTCTTCATAGAAACTAAATACCTTTTTATCTGTTATAATTCCTTCGTCTTTTGATCTTATTTGGTATACTTGTAATTCTTCTTCAGTTTCCTCTGCATTAACATATGCACTAGACATAATACCTATTACAAACAAGAAAGAAACTAGAAAAAGTTTTTTTAATATACTTTTCACAATAATTCTCCTAACTTCATAATTATATTTGTGCCCAATTTTTGCGGCACGTTTTCAATTCTACCAAATTTTAACATTAATGTCAAATTGGCATTTCCCTTTATTTTCCTTACATTTTCTAGTTTCTCACAAAATTTATTTTTAATACACAAAAAAACTAGACATAAATCTAGTTAATTCTTTCAAATTTTTTTATATCTTATTTTTTAAAATCCATGTATTTAAATCCTATTTCTTTATATACATCAGATGCACGAGGAGTATTAAAAATACGGGCAATAACTAAGTTATATACCTCGTCAAACAAGAATATTGAAACTAAACATATACTTATTGCAACAAATGCCTTTTTATTAATTTTTCTAGATAAATAAATGACTATTGGTAATATTCCGTAAATTAGAAGTAGGCTGGATACACCAAAGAATAATACACTTCTAAGACATATAAAGCCACAAATATTGCCAAAATTAAGTATCTCAGTATTATAATCCCAACATCTAAAATGCCCAAAATAGTTATATATAATATACCCTGCAATAAACTCTAATACTCCACATATAACAGTACTTTTAAAAAATACTACTAGTGGTTTTTTCCTATTTTTATAAGTTAATAAACATATTAAAATAGAACCTATCGCATATATATTAATCCATGGTAAAAAGTTTCCTCCCCGGTAATAAAAGTATTTCATACCACTATTAAAGTAATAGAATATAAATTCATATACAAAACCAAATATACCTGATATAACTATTATTAAAGATATAATACCTATCATAGTTAACTTATCAATCTTAATATCTTTATTTACATATTCATTAAAAAATCTCTTCATATTATCACAAAACAAGTATAACACATAAATTTTAATATGTAAATTAAAAAAATGTATTGTTAAAACAAGTTATTTATGATAAAATTAGTTTGTTCGTTAGTTATGGCCCGTTGGTGAAGCGGTCTAACACATAGCCCTCTCAAGGCTACATACAAGGGTTCAAATCCCTTACGGGTCACCAATTTAAGCATTATAAAAGATATTCCAAGCATTTTAGAATATCTTTTTTACTATCTAGTTTTTACTTTACTGCTAGCTAATTCATTAGAATTAGCTTTTATTTTAAGATAAGCAGCTAGTATTTTCTTCATTTCATTTATATCTTTTACGTTGGATAACATAACATTTAAATAATCATTTTCATTATTATAAATATGGTTTTGATTATCATCGACCCAATTAGAAAAATACTTAATATTAATTCCTTGATAATTATATATTAAACTAAGATTTCTATATAATGAATCAAACAAATTATCAATATTTTCTTCATTAATTCCATCTACAGAATCATATATCATAGCAGTATCGTTAATTTTAATTGCATATATAAGTGAATCATTTAACTTTTCACTATTATTATCAATTAATCTACTATTAACCTCATTTTCTTTAACCAAAATACTATGTGCAGCTGCATATATTTCTCTTTCTACCATTCTATTCACCCCCAAAAAAACAAGTTGTATTCTATCATTAATAATTAATGATGTCAAATTAAGAAAAAAGTAGATTAAATCTTATTAAATCTACTTCTAATTCTATCAATTCCAAATAATTTTAATATTTCATATAAATCTGGAGTATTCTTTTTACCAGTTAGACTTACACGAATCACAGTTGCGATATCTGCAACATTTCCTTTATAATTATCTGGATTTTTCTTATAATCCTTCATATTAGCTGCATAACCTAAATTTTCTGCTAACTCTTTAATTTTATTAAACCATGTATCTTTATCATCATCTCTATCATAGTATTCATTTATATAAGTATTAATGATATTTTTTATCTCAGTAGTATCAGTAATCTTCATCCATTCATATTCTGGATTAAATAACTCATCATACATATAATAAATTAAATTATATATATCACTATATTTAGCTATATCCTTACGAGGTTTAGCTTGTTCACGCTCTATATTTATAATATTTTTATAATAATCAACATCTTTATAAATTAATTCTTTTAATTTTTCATCATACTTACATGCCCAAGTATATGATTCTTCATATAACTCATCTTTATTCATTCTAGATATTATATTTTTAGAAATATCTTCTAGTTTCATTAAATCATATAATGCACCAGATGAACTCATTTTTTTAGCATCAAACTTAAATTCAGTAAAAGGTGCATCTGGATTGTTATCTCTCCACTCTTCATAATTAGAATTAATTATTGTAAGTAAAGATTCAACTACCGCATCTTTTGGATAACCCATTTCTTTAAAGTATTCCATATTAGCTTCTGGATCTTTTCTTTTACTAATCTTACGAAGTTTTCCATCTTCTTTTTTTTGAATTAATGGAGTATGAATATACTTTGGTGCATCAAACCCGAAAGCATTAAACATTTCTAAATGCTTAGTTACACTAGGTAACCACTCTTCCCCTCGAACAACTATCGTTGTATGCATTAAATGATCATCAATGACATGCGCAAAATGATAAGTTGGAAGCATATTATCAGACTTCATAATAACATCATCGATATCATTTTCACTTAAATGAAGTCTACCTTTAGCAAGATCTTCATACCATATTTTATTTTCAAAATCACCTTTAGATTTAAAACGAATGACAAACTTCTCACCATTTTTAATTCTATCATAAGCATCATCTATACTAATCTTACGACATTTACTAAATCTACCATAGTATCCAGTTCTAACTTTCATACCTTCTTGTTTTTCTCTTAAAACACTTAACTCATCAGGAGTACAAAAACAAGGATAAGCTCTACCTATTTCAATTAAATGCTTAATAAACACATGATATATTTCTTTTCTTTCACTTTGAATATAAGGTCCATATTTTCCTACAACATCGCCTTCATATTCATATTCATCTGGTACTATATTATAATAATTTAATATATCCATAATTATTTTAACAGCATCTTCTTTTTCTCTAGCTTTATCAGTATCTTCATTTCTTAAATAGAAGATACCGTTAGTATTTTTTGCAATCAAATAATCTGTAATTGCTTGATAGCAACCACCTATATGCATAAATCCTGTTGGAGAAGGCGCAAAACGAGTTACCTCACCATCAACCTCTCTTTTAGGATACATCTTTTCTATATCTTCAACCGTCTTAGTAATATTTGGAAATATCAAATTAGCTAAATCTTTTGTTGTCATTTAACCACTCTCCTTTTAAATCGCCCACAAGAATTATAACAAATATCACATTAATTGTAAATAAAAATGATTACTTATGGTAACCACTTTTAACTAATCTTTTAAAATCATAGTCAGCAAGATTCTCGCCTAATTCATCTAGTGAATAATTATTAAACACTTCTTCATATCCACCTCGTGAATATGTATATGATATATCTTCATAGTATCCTTCATTCTTAATATCGCTATTTAAATCATAGAATACTGCTTCATCTTTATTTTTCTTGCTATTTTCTATTTCTTTTTTCATACAATAAATACTAGGTAATTCTTTATGTTTCTTTTGATAATTTTCATACCCTTTTAAAATAATTATGATAGTTGTATAGTAATTCTTTCTAGATTTTAAATAAGTATTAATATGTTTTAAATAGTCTTTATTCTTATAATACATAATAGCTTTATAATCGTATTCAGATACTAATAATATACTATTCTCTACTAAGTATTTCAATAAATTTTGACTTTTAACTAATTCTTTTACAATCTTTACATCATTTCTATATAAAACTCTAACTCTAGTATTATTACTATCATCCATAATAACAATATCACCATTTAAGTGATAACGTTCAAAAAACTTATTTACTACTTTTTTATTCTTATCTCTTAATTCTTTCGAATCATTAAACTTAGTTGTATAACTAGATAATTCTTCATAATTACCTGTTTTAATTATAATACTTTTCTCACAATACTTTCCACTAGCTATAACCAAATGTAACATAATATCACCAACTAGGCCCTATTATATAACAATATTTTAGGTGTGTCAAAATCATCTTTTTCTTTTAAAAGGTCTTTTAATTTTTCTTTTACTTTTCTTTAATTTAATCTTTATTCTAATAATCAATATGATAATTACTAAAGGTATTAATAATAGATAATAATTATAGTATTTTATATCTTTATCTAAATATACTTTATAGGTATCTAATATATCTCCTTGGTACATTATTTTTACTTTACCTAAGTAATCACCTTTTTTTATTTTTCTATTTAATGTATCAATACCACTATATTTATATTCTATCTTGCTTAAATCAACATCATTACTTAGATACTTTTTTATTTCTTTATTTGATACAATATCATATTTTTTTATCTTACTATGCTTTACTTTAATAGTCTTAATTACTTGTTTATCTTTTAGAATAGTTTTATAAGAATAATTAGTATCAAAATAGTTATATAAAGTTAATGTATCTTTTATATGATTAGGAAATTTATCAGCATTTAGTGTAACAACTAAATAATTAATGTCACTATATGTGGCAGTTGATGCAAGACAGTATCCTGCTTCATTTGTAAAACCTGTTTTAGAACCCGTTAACTTACTGATATCAAGATTACTCTTACGAGCAGTATCATCTGTTGTCTTAGTAAGTTTTATGTTATTAGTTGTAGTATAAGTTGTAGTATTATATAGTTCTTTAAAAGTTTCATTCTTAATAGCTTCTTTTAATATAACAGCCATATCAGAAGCAGTAGAATAATTATCATCATCCATACCAATAGCATTTGAAAAACTAGTATTCTTAAGATTCAGTTTACTAACTTTATCATTCATAAGTTTAACAAATTCTTCTTTTGAACCGGAAATAGCTCGCGCAAGAATATTAGCTGCATCTGCCGCACTAGGAAGCATTAATGCATAAAGTAAATCTTTATAAGATACTTTATCACCAGTTCTAAATCCGGCAACGGCATAACCTTTTAATCCTACTAAATCTTGATATTCTACAGTTACAGTATCATCTAAATTACTAATATTTTCTAAAGATACTAAACATGTCATAATCTTCGTTAAACTAGCTACTTTAGTTTGTTCATTACTATTTTTTTCATAAATCACTTTATCATCATTTAAATTATAAACAACTGCTTCTTTCGAACTAATATCAATTTCAAGAGCACTTATATTAGATAAAAATAATAATAAAGATATAATAATTATAAAAATCTTTTTCATAATCACCTACAATCCTAATTAATTATATCATCAAAAAAGAAAAAAGTATATTATTTTATATACTCTTCATTAACACTAGTTTCAATATCATCCATTACTTTATCAGATGCTTCATCAACAACTTCATCCCATGGATCTTCATCCTCCTCAACAGCTATTTTAACTTTAGTTTCGCCTACTATTTCAACACCTAATTCCTTTTCTATATCAAAATTAATATTATTATCTGTTATCGAAACAGAAGAACAACTAGGTTGTTTTAAAGGTTTAACTATAATATCTGTATCAGAGTTTATCTCAGCGTTATCTCTTATTCTAACATTAAATGTATCTGTATAATCTATTTTTTTAGTTGCGACCATTGTCTTAGAATCTTCATCGTATGAATACCAAATATTTACATCAAAAGATCCATTAACTCCTATTTTATCACCAGTTTTATAACCATTAAACTTATGATTTATTACCCAACAGCCTAGGATTGTTGTAGGTTTATTTGTTGCCTCAAGACTATAGCTATCTTTAAAATACTTTTTTCCTTTACCAATAACAGCTTTTGTAACTATTTCCTTATACAATGACACTCTTATCACTCCTCATTTTAATATATGACAATCGCACATATTTTGTACCAAAAAAAAGACTATTTTACAATAGTCACTATTTCACTACAATATTAACCAACTTCTTAGGTACAACAATCATCTTAACAATTTCTTTACCCTCAGTAAATACTTTTACATTCTCAATTTCTAATGACAACTTTTTCATTTCTTCTTCAGTTGTATTTGTATCTACTTCAATCTTACCTCTAACTTTACCATTAACTTGAACAACCATAGTATATGTTTTATCTTCAAGTTTATTAGTATCATATTCTACCCAAGTAGATTCTGTAAACTTATTACCAAGATTATATATTTCATTTAATTCTTCAGTAATGTGAGGCGCGATTGGATTAAGTAAATGTAGTAACACACGATAATCTTTTTTACTAACTGTATCTAATTTTTCAAGTTCATTTAGTAAAATCATTAATGCAGATACGGCTGTATTATATTTGATACTACTTAAATCCTCAGTTACTTTCTTTATAGTTTGATTAATAAGTATTTCAGTTTGTTTAGAATATTCAGTTGAATCATTTAATCTCTCTCCTAGTCTAAATACTCTATCTAAGAATTTCTTACAACCTTTAAGGCCTTGGATACTCCAAGCAGCATCTTTCTCATAATCGCCAATAAACATTTCATAAGTACGAAGTGCATCCGCACCGAACTCTTTTACGATATCATCAGGATTAACTACATTACCTTTCGATTTACTCATCTTCTCATTATTGGAACCAAGTATCATGCCATGACTTACACGAGTCCATATCATTTCCTTATTAGGAACTAGTCCGATGTTATATAAGAATTGTACCCAGAATCTAGCGTATAGTAAGTGACGGGCTGTGTGCTCCATACCACCATTATACCAATCTACTTTATTCCAGTATTTCATAGATTCCATTGATGCAAAGCACATATCATTATGTGGATCCATGAATCTTAAGAAATACCAACTAGAACCAGCCCAGTTAGGCATAGTATCTGTTTCCCTTTTGGCCTCTTTACCACATTTTGGGCACTTACAATTTACCCAATCTGTAATTTTAGCAAGTGGACTTTCTCCATTATCAGTAGGTTCGTATTCTGCAACATCAGGCAACAGCAATGGTAAATCTTCTTCATTCATAGGTACCCAACCACAAGTATCACAATAAATCATTGGAATAGGTTCACCCCAGAATCTTTGACGCGAGAATATCCAATCTCTCATCTTGTAGTTATTTACTTTTCTTGCTATTCCTTTATTAACCAAGTATTCAGTAATTTTCTCTTTTGCATCAGGAATACTAAGTCCACTAAATTCTTCCGAGTTAATTAGTCTAGCATCAGGATTATTTAGATATTCTCCTTTTTCATAAGCATGCTCACTAATATCTCCTCCAGTAATTACTTCGATAATTTCTAGATTATGTTCTTTTGCATACTCAAAATCCCTCTGATCATGAGATGGCACTGCCATAACAGCTCCAGTACCGTAATCTCCAAGTACAAAATCTCCTAAGAATATTTTAACCTCTTTACCATTAACTGGATTAATAGCTTTAATACCTTTAACCTCAACGCCACTTTTACCTTTATTAAGTTCAGTACGGTCCATATTAGATTTCTTCTTAGTCTCTTCGATATAAGTTAATACTTCATCTTTGTTCTCAACTCTAGGCATTAACTCTTTTATAAGTTTACCATCTGGCGCAATTACAAAGAAAGTAATTCCATAAATTGTTTCAATGCAAGTTGTGAAGATTGAAAATTTACCTCCACCTACTATATCGATATCAACTTCAACTCCAGTTGATTTACCAATCCAGTTAATTTGACCAAGTTTTACTTTATCAGCAAAATTAGTATCATCAAGTCCTTTAAGTAAATCTTCAGCATAATCACTCATCTTAAGCATCCATTGTGATTTTTCTTTTTGAATTACTTCTGTACCACATCTTTCACATACACCACCAGCCGCATCTTCATTAGATAAAACTGTCTTACAATTTGGACACCAGTTTACAGCAACAGTATCTTTATAAGCCATTCCATGTTTATAGAATTGTAAAAATTGCCACTGTGTCCATTTGTAATACTCGGGATCAGTTGTGGAAAATTCACGAGACCAATCAAATGAGAACCCTAATGACTTCATCTGTCCTTTAAATGTCTTAATATTTTCTCTTACCGCATCTTTAGGATGAATATGGTTCTTTATTGCATATTGTTCAGCAGGAGCACCAAATGCATCCCATCCCATTGGATATAGTACATTATATCCTTGCATACGTTTCATTCTTGCAATCGCATCTTGAGCAGTATAACTTCTAACATGTCCTACATGTAATCCTGCTCCTGATGGATATGGAAACTCTACTAATACATAATAAGGTTTAGCCCCACTATTATTTACTTTAAATGTATTGTTGCAATCCCAATACTTCTGCCATTTTTCTTCAATTTCCTTAAAATCATACATATTATCTACCTTCCTTCTGATATAACTTACCTATTATATGATAACAAATAAGTATTAATGCCATCACAGTACCAAAACCTACTAGTATTTCTATAATTATATTTTTAAATAAACTAACTATTGTAACTGATATAGCCATTATAAATGAATTAGTAATAGCTACTAATATAGCAATTCCTTTATAATCAGATTCTTTAATCTTAATCTTATAAACTTTCTTTAAATAACTAATCTCTTTACCTTTAATAAACTTATCTAAGTACTTTCTTCTTCTAATTACAAATAATAAGTATATAAAAAATACTACAACAAAAGTTACTAAAAATAATATTAAACTAAACATATTCCTCCTTAAAATAAAAAGATATTATAATTGAAAAGGCGAAATATCCGCGGTACCACTTTTCTTCCATAATATCTTATGCTCAAAGGTTTAACGCAACCTTACGTCCATTTAGGATACTCCAAAGCAAGTTCATAAATCTTATTAAAAGTTTTCACCAACCACTTTTTCTCTAAATAATAAGTCATTTATTACTACTCTTCTTCATCGCTTTAACTAATTATAGTATAAAACTTTGTTATTAGCAAGTAATTTTGTATTATTGAAAATACAAAATCACTAAAAATATATATTTTGTATTGTGATTTTATTTAGCATCATACCAATCATTACCATAATTTATATCTACATCAAGACTTACAGATAATTTATATACATTAATCATTTTATCTTTTAAAATACTTTTTACTATATCTAATTCATCTTTCTTACAATCTATTACAAGTTCATCATGTACTTGGACTAGTATTTTACTTTTTAAATTCTTATTATTAAACTCATTATATACATCAATCATAGCTTTTTTCATAATATCTGCAGCAGTACCTTGTATTGGTGTATTTAAGCATATTCTTTCTGCAGCTGATCTAATTAAATAATTCTTATTATTTATCTCACTAATAGTTCTAATTCTACCAAATAGTGTTTTAACATATTCATTTTGTCTTGCTTCACTAATTACACTATCCATATACTCTTTAACACCTGGATAAGTCTTATGATAATCATCAATAAACTTCTTTGCATCACTAACAGTTATATTTAAATTCTCTGATAATCCATAACTACTAATACCATATATTATACCAAAGTTAACACCTTTAGCCATTCTTCTCTCATCCTTAGTTACTTCATTAATATCTACACCAAATATATCACTTGCTGTCTTAGTATGTATATCAATTCCTTTATTAAATGCATCTATCAAAGATTCAATATGCGCCATATGAGATAATACTCTAAGTTCTATTTGTGAATAATCACTACTTAGTATTACAGAATCTTTACTTGGTAAAAACGCTTTTCTAATTAATCTTCCTTCTTCACTTCTAATAGGAATATTCTGTAAATTTGGTTCAATAGAAGAAAGTCTTCCTGTACGTGTTATAGTTTGCGTATATATTGTATGTATCTTACCGTCTTCATAAATAGATGAAGTAAGTCCTTCAATATATGCTGAATATAACTTAGTAAGTCCTCTATACTCAATAATCTTCTCAATTATTTCATGTTTACCCTTTAATTTTTCAAGTACATCTTGACTTGTTGAATAACCAGTTTTAGTCTTTTTGCCATGCGGTAATCCTAACTTTTCAAATAATACATTGCCTAACTGACTAGGAGATGAAATATTAAACTCAATACCTGCAATCTGTTGTATTTCTTTACTCAATTCATCAATACGTTTCTTTATTTTTTTACCTTGTTCTTCTAGAATCTCACTAGATACATTAAATCCCGTTATCTCCATATCTGCAAGCACAACACTTAAAGGCATTTCTATTTTGTTAAATAAATCAAGCATTCCTTTTTTATTTAGTTTATCAATAAGCTTATCTTTAACTTCATATATCATTTTTGCTTTTAATACTGTACTCATCTTATTATCAGAGGAATTAGTATCATAACCTAACTCCATCGCAACATAACTAATATCATCCTTTAAATTATACTCAAGTAAATATGCCGCAAGCATAATATCTATTTGAGTATTATTAACATCATATCCTATCTTCTTAAGTGATACTATATTTTTCTTTAAATCATAAGTAAACTTAGTATTATTACTTAAGAAATTACTTATATACTTAATACTTTCTTTATCTACATAATAGGCAGTCTCTCCATCAAAAATACCGATACCAGTAATATTACCTTTATGATAATTAGAATTATCTACATCAATATAGTAAGAAGCAATCCCCTTAATAACTAAATCACTAGTAACCTCTTTATAATCAATATCATTATGATTATCTTTATCATTATTACTATTAACTATATCCTTTTTAATCATAGAATAAAACTCTAATTCACGATAAATATCATTTAACTTATCAGTAGGTCCCTGATACTTTAAATCATCAATACTAAACTCAATAGGTACATTTTTGTAAATAGTTGCTAATTTATAACTATTATAAGCATCATCCTTATGTTCTTCTAATTTCTTCCTTACACCAGGAGTTAATTTATTAATAGCCTCATATACACCATCAATTGAATTATAATCTTGAATCAACTTTAAAGCAGTCTTCTCACCTATTCCCTTTACTCCTGGAATATTATCAGAAGAATCCCCCATCAAAGCCTTTAAATCTATAATTTTAATTGGTTCTATGCCCCAGTCTCTTCTAAAAGTCACAAGATTATATCTAATAGAATCTTTACTCTTTAACAGTTTCATACCTACATTATCACTAATTAACTGAAGTAAATCTTTATCACTACTAATTATATTACCCTTATATCCTTCTCTATCGCATAGCTTAGATACAGTGCCAATGATATCATCAGCTTCATAATTATCAATCTCATAGTATTTAATACCCATCGCATTAAGTAACTCTTTTGCTTTTGGAAACTGTAATCCAAGTTCAGTAGGCATTTCCAACCTACGAGCTTTGTATTCTTTATAAAACTCATGTCTAAAAGTCTTACCCTTATCAAAAGCAACAATAATATGTGAGGGAACCTCATCATCAATAATCTTATTCATCATATTAACAAAACCAAACAACGCATTAGTAGGAAAACCCTTACTATTCTTCATAAAATTTCCATTATAAGCAGTTGCATAATAACTTCTAAAAAGAAGATTATTCCCATCTACCATTATTATTCTATCCATAACATCCTCCTTAGTTACTATCTAACAGTCACTACCATTATACCATTTTACAGATAAAAAAATAAAGTATTATTTCAACTTTATATTTCTTACATAACTAGGATATAGTGTTTTAACTTTATCAATAAACTTTTTAGCATCTCCAAGTTTTGTTATTTCATATCCTACATATTCACTTAAATATTTTCTTAAAATTTTAATAAAAATTATAACATCAGTATTTTTATCTTTATACATATTCCTTAATATTTTATAACCATTGACAAATTCATAAAAATAATTGTCAATAAGAAAATTATATATTACATAATCAAATCTTTCTTTATTTATATCAAATATCAATGATGGGTCTATATCTCTAATCACATATTCATCTGTATCTATTACATTAAACTTATTCTTATAAAGAGTATTATACATTACATCATATGTAACAACTCCACTTTCTGATATTGCTTCAATATCAGTTCTAGCCTTATTAATGTTAATAATTAATTTATCTAAACTAACTTTAAGTGGATTAATATTAGTTAAATCTTTACTGTTAATATATGGTTCTATATAACCTACTATTTTATCTTTAACAGATATTATATCTTTTGGAAATATGTAAGTATTATTTTTAATATTACTAAATTGCATAATATCTTTAGAATTATAATTACATTCATAATCATCTAAAAACTCATGATATATTTTATACACTATACCGTTGTTTTTATCTAGATAACATACACCTTGTGAACCTTCACCAATATTTTTAAAACTTCTTAATTTAAGAAGCAATTCCCCTTTACTCTTAAAATTCATAAAACCCCCACTGTTTATTATTTTAATACTTTTACTATTTCTTTTGTTTTAACAAAATTACCATTTTTTAATACATCTTTAGAATTGTTATAGTTATTAGAACCTATATATAGCATTAAATTACATAATTCAATTCCATTAATCTTTTCAGCTGATTTCAAATTTTTATGAATGGATACTGAATCCTCGTTTCTAACATAACTAAAATTAATTGGACTATATATCATTATATCTAATCTACTAGCATTCTTAATTATTAGATTACCACGAATTTTAAACATCTTCGCACTAAAATCTTCACTATTAAACTTATATCCTGAATCATTAAGCGCACATACTATTGAACAAAAATCGTGTACTCTTTTATTATAACCAATGCTTGCTAGAGCATTATTTTTCTCTAACATACTTAATTCTAAATTAGTTAGTGATTCTACAATTAAAGGAATCTTATCATTATCTAAAGTCATAACTGCTTTAACTAATAACTTTAATCCTTCATAATCACTATACTCATGGTTTCCTATTGCAAATACAAGTCTATAAGTATCTTCTTTTATCTCATTTATTATATCTAATCCATTATATTCATATAATCTATCTTGTTTCTGTTTCATACATACCAGTCGCTTTCTAAGTCAAATATATTATCACTTTTATTAATAAATATCAAATTGGGCTTAAAAAAACTACATTTAATAATGTAATTTTTATTTAGTCTCATAAACACTAACTTGTTTTTTATCTTTACCCTTACGCTCAAATTTAACATAACCAGAAATTTTAGCATAAACAGTATCATCACTACCGATACCTACATTAACACCAGGATAAATTCTAGTACCTCTTTGACGATAAATAATAGATCCACCTGTAACATACTGTCCATCAGCAGCCTTACATCCTAATCTTTTAGATTCAGAATCTCTACCATTCTTAGTAGAACCTTGTCCTTTTTTATGAGCAAATAATTGAATATTTAATTGCATTAACATCATTTATGGCACCTCCTTATTTCTATATAGTTTTTATATTGCCTATTTAATTCTTCTAATAAATTAATCATATTTAAAATCAATTTATCAGTAGTATCACTATGTTTTAGAATATCTATAAAAAGATATCCATCAGATTCTTTATATTTAATAGCCTTATCATCAATATTTAAAATCCCATTAACAGTAGTAATACAAATACTAGATACTGAAGCACAAACAATATCAGACCCAGACTCACTATATCCAGAATGTCCACTAATCTCAATACTATTTATTTTTTCAGTTTCATTAATAATAACCTTAATCATTATTTTACCTTAATTGATTTAATTTCAACTTTAGTATATGGTTGACGATGTCCTTGTTTCTTACGATACTTTTTCTTAGCATTGTATTTGTAAACAACAACTTTCTTTTGCTTACCATTTTTAAGAACAGTACCAGTAACCTTCGCACCATCTAAATAAGGTGTACCAACTTTATTATCTACCATTAATACTTGTTCAAAATCAACTTTTGCGCCTTCTTCTAAATCAAGCTTCTCAACGTAGATAACATCTCCCTCACTAACGTAGTATTGTTTTCCACCAGTCATAATAACTGCCTTCATATTTACCTCCTTTATAATCTAAGACTCGCTACTAAGGTAATACTTTAAACCTTTTGTATGCGGTTGTAGGTTGAGGCCTACACACTTGTAAATTCTAACATAATTAAGTTATATTGTCAATTTGATTTCATCATTTTTTAAAAAATAATTAACAAATATTAAAAAAGTTATATTTATTTTGTAAAAACATAGATATTTTATACCTTAATGATATTCATATCTACTACCTTTTTATCCAATATTGAATATAGATATGTATATACTTTTTTACCAGTTATAGACTCTATATAGTTTTTATACCCTTCTAACTGTTTAGTATAAGCTAAATCTTCAGTATGCTTTAACTTATAATCAATAATATTAATGTAATCATCATACTCCATCATTAAATCAATAAATCCATGATATTCTACTAAATCTAAAGTATATTTAAATTCATATTCCTTATATATTTTACAGTTTAAATTCTTCATTAATTCACTGTCTAGAAAAGCTTTAATAAATTCAACATATTTATTATCAATAATACTATAATTAGGGTTTCTAAAATCAATCATTTCTAATATATAGTGTATCTTAGTACCTATTTCTAGATTCTTATTCTCATTCTTATTAATAATTTCATTATTACTTTTAGAAAAATGACTACTACCTAACTCATTATAAGTAATACTTAAATCTTTATCTACAATATCATCAGTAACATCTTTAAGATACTTACTTATATCAGGATTAACTATATCTTTATAGTTAAAATCAATGTCTACATCAACATTTTTTATACATGATTCAATTACACTATAAATAGAATTTAATATGTCTCTAAAAGACATGTATTTAAGTTTAACTAAATCATTAAATGGTTCTTCATTATAATCTAGATGAGTTACTATAATCATCTTTTCTCTGGCTCTAGTAAGCCCTACATAAAATAGTCTAATCTTCTCTGATATTTCTTCTTTAACATAGTTATCACGAACTAATTCACTAACAAATGTATTATTAATGCTATCAGTAAATACAGGAAGTATCATGCCATATTTATCATAGTAAAACAATGTTTCTTTTAAATCACTAATATTAAACTTCTTATGCATACCTGTGTAGTAACAAACAGGAAACTCCAATCCTTTTGATTTATGAATATTCATAATCTTAACTGAATCTCCTGAGTCTGTATTTAAAGAATACTTAATATCAGTCTTATCAATATTATTTAAATAATTAATAAATTCATAAACACTATAACCTAATGAATCTAAGTTACGAGCAATATCAGATAAGTAATAAATACGAATAATAGTATCATTCATTGAACCTACTAATGTAGTTTTTAAATAAAATTCAAAATCATCTACTACTCTATTTAGTAATTCTATATTATTAAGATTATCTAAATCAAAACTAATATTCTGACATTTCTTAAATACAATACTATCAAATATTTTCTTATCTTTTATAATACTAAATATCTCATTATCAGGAATAGAAAATAAGTAACTTCTCGCAACACTAACAAAGTAATATCTAAATTCTCTATCAAAACATTTATGCTTAATTTTATTAATTAAGTTTAATATATTTTTAATAAGTATAATATCAGTACCGTCAGATAATACCTCATCACGATACATGACAAGTGGTATATTTAAGTATTCAAATATCTGTTTATACTTTAAAAACTCAGTATTTCTATCCATAATAATACATATATCACTATAAGTAATATCACGCATTTTAAAAGTCTTTTTATCCATTACTTGATACTTACTATCTATCTTACTTTTTATATCCCTCGCAGTTATAAATATCTCTGCTTCTTCTTTAGTATAATCTCCTTCTTCATAATTAAGAATAGTTAGATTATTTATTGGATTAATCTCATAAGCAGTATTACCAAATACCATCTGATGCGATTTAATATAATCCGCCCCACCTATTTCTAGATTCATTACTTTATTAAATATATCATTAATAGAATCTAATACTTCTTTACGTGATCTAAAGTTCTTTAGTAAATCTATCTTTTTACCACCATTATTATCCTGATAATTAATATACTTCTCTTTAAATATATTAGGATTAGCATTTCTAAAACGGTATATAGATTGTTTAACATCCCCTACCATATATACATTATTATTACTAATTAGATTAATAAAAGTCTCCTGTAAGTCGCTAGTATCTTGATACTCATCTACCATAATCTCATTATAATAGTTCTTTAATTCTTCTCTAATACTAGGATGAATACTCACTACTTTAATTGCCATCTTAGCTATATCGATAAATTCATAAGAATCATTATCTCTTTTAAACTTATTAATTCTACTATCTAACTTATTAATAATAGTAATTATAATACTAGCATAATCCTTAGTATCCAATATATCATCTAGATTATAATTACATAGTCTTTTAATCTCTTTAATTAAATCACTAATATTATTTTTATACTTCTTAGTAAGTTCATCAGCTTTAGTTAGTCTTGGTAACTTTATATCTATATTATTATTAATATCTTCATAACTCTTAGCCATTAATAATGGATTTAAAACACTCATAATCTTATCATAATAATCTCCATCACAATAACTCATTAAATAATCTAAGTTATATTTAATTTCTTTTATTTTACTAAGTAATAACTCTAAGAATAAACTCTTTAAATAATTAATATTAGTATCGCTATAATAATTGTTAATATAATTATCTAAATACTCTTTTTTATCTATCTTTAAATCTAAACTATTACTAATCTTAATAATTGAATTAATTAAATCTTTATCATCCTTAAAACAATAATCATTTACTAACTTAGTAAATAAAGTATTACGATTACTATAATACTCATTAAAAATATCATTTACTATCTCCAACTTCTTAATATTAATAATAGAAGAATCAATAATACTTATATTACTACTGATATTAAGTAAATAACTATACTTCTTAACTATATATAAAGAATAAGAATCAAAAGTAGTAATAAAAGCAGCATCAATTAAATCAAGCTGTCTATCTAATTTATTACTAATTATCTTATCTCTAATTCTTCCTTTCATCTCCTTAGCAGCTTCCTTAGTAAAAGTTAATATTAACAATCTATCGATATCAACACCATCTTTTAATTTACGTATAACTCTTTCTGATAATACAGCAGTCTTACCTGAACCTGCTCCCGCACTTACTATAATAGATGTATTATCCATATCTATTGCAAGTTGTTGTTCCTCCGTAAACTTTGGCATGTAACACCTCCATCTGTATTTCAATTATACACTATCTAGCACAAAAAAAGTAGATAATTCTACTAAATTTAATTTGTCTTTCTTTTAATTCCATCATTCTTGTATAACTCTACAACAGGACGAACAACAAATTCATCATGAACACTCACTATATTATAATAAAACGAAAATTTATTTATAATATACATATCATAATTTGAATCATTATAAGGAGTCATTGTCCAATAACTGTAATTAGAATTATGAAGCCAATCATATTGAGGTTCTAATTTCATCTGCTCATCACCAGAAGCATTTACATAATAGACTTCTTCACATAGTGATTTATAATCGTTGAACGTTATTAATCTAGCAACTTTTAGTGTATCATTTTCAATTTTATCTGTTGCCCAATTATCAACAACATACTTAATATCACTTTGATTATAATCAGTTGAACAATTAACACTTTCATAATTCCAACAATCATCACGCGTATAATATCTAAGGGCACCATAACCATTTAGGTTATATGCATGTCCTGCTTCAGAACTTCCAGGATAATTAGCATACTTATTTACATGATTATTATCGGTTCCTACTCCTCCATATAAATTTACTTCATCTACAGTAAGTGGTGTAGCTTTTAGGAGTGTTACTACATTATTCTTAGAATCACTATCTTTAATTACATAATAATCTTCACCATTATATGTTACTTCATCGCCCTTACTATATGCTTCAAATGCTTTTTTATCTGTTCCATAAGTATAATCAGTAACATCACGATTTTTTACTTTGCATCCAGCAAGATACACACTACTATCTGGATTAATCTGTGTAGTTTCACATGTTACAATATCTCCTGAATATTCAATTGTTAACTGTGATACTTCTGTTGGAAATTTACCATTATCTAATAGATATCCTGCAATTGCAAGTTCAATACTTCTTCCATATGCATCAACACTTCGCTTGTCCGCTGATATTCTAACCTTTCTAATAATGTTCATTACTAGTGGTGTAACTATGAGTGCAAGTATAGACATAATAACTAATAATGCTATTAATTCGAGTAATGTGAATCCTTTCTCTTTTCTCTTTGTCATATATAATCTCTCCTATCTAATAAGGTATCTCTCTTACTTACCTTACGACTACAGTATACTATATATATATATATGACAAGCCTTTTTTTAAATTTTATTAAATTTCTTTCAATATTCTTACCATCTTACTATAATATCAATCATCTATGTATACTATAATACTTATTATCTAATAAACAAGAAAAACACCTAAGTAATCAATGGTTTCTTAGGTGCTAACCAAATTATTAAGGCTTGTGTCTAAAATTACTTCAAATATATCCTTATTTTATGATATTAATTATCAAATTTAACAATCCATTCTCCATTTCTTTTGCCATTTTTTCTTTCTATTAAGTTCTTATGTTGCATATCTAACATATAATTCTTAACTGTTCTTACTGATTTATTTATCTTACTTGCAATTTCTTCTTGTGTAGCAAAAGGATTGCTTTTTATAATATTTATAATTGCTTGTTCTTCCATAGTTAAACTATTCTTATTTATATTTGTTTTATTTTCAACATCATTACTACTAATATGTACAAACCTATTCTTTAATTCATATTTTGAATTTGTTAGTAAATTATAGAAAAACTTTTCTAAATAAGAAATATCTTCAAATATATTTTTTTCAAAATTTCTATAATTTGCTCGTACTAATGAATTTCTAAAATACCATGAGTTTTCCGCAAAAACTTGCGTCTTAACATTAAAACCAAATGTTCTTAAATATTTAATTAAAAAAACTGCTGCTGTTCTTGTATTACCTTCACAAAAAGGATGAACTTGCCAAATATTTGATATAAATCTACATAAATGTTTTATTGCTTCATCAATGTTCAAATCTTTATACGAAAAACTCTTTTCTTGTTCAAAATCATATTCTAATGTTTCTTTTATATTTTCATATGATGAATAAATTACAGTATCTCCATTTAATACCCATTCTTCCTTAGTAATATTGTAATCTCTATATACACCTGCTTCTTTATATATGCCACTAAATAATATTTTATGAATACTTAATAATTCTGCTTGAGAAAAATTAAAAGCATTTTCACTTAATATTTCAGTAATTCTTACAGAAACTTTATCTGCTTCTTCATTATTTTTTTCAATTCTTTTACGATTATGTTGTGCCTTATAATAGTTATTAATTCTATTTTTAACTTCATTAATGCTAATATTTCCTTCAATATGATCTTTTGCAGTTTCTATTAAATACTCCGAAGGCTTTAGTCCATCAACATCCTGAAGCCCTATAGCTATCTTCCATAATTTAGCCTTTTCTTTTTTGATAGTCTCGTCTTGTTTTATATATTTAGATAGTTCCAAATACCAATCATTATTTTTATTCATAACGCTTTCACCTATATTTATAATACAATTAATCCCATAATAAATCAAATTTCAAAGTGCAAAAATTGCACTTTGAAATTGCACTTTGAAGTTATCATATATCAACTATTTAATAAGCTTATGGCTTTTACTTTAGCCTTTTCATCTAATCCATCTTCATCAAAACTAGTCTTAACTAATCTAGATAATATTTCATCATTATAATCTTTAAATATCTCATCATCTAACACAATATAATTATCTATATTGTATTCTTTTATGTAGTTTAATATACCTTCTCCACGATTTAAACCTGAATCTACAGTTTGACCTACAATTGGTATTCCTAAATTTATTAAACGATTAACAATATTTCTAAACACTTTTAAATTTTTCCAAGAAGATGTTATTACTACTTTAGAATTAGTTATATCGATTATGCTTTTTAATATTTCTACGTTTTTAATATCAATATCTATCATCATATATTCAGTTAACTGTTCTATATTATTTTTATCGTACTTATTAGTTTTGTAAAAATTATGCTTTCTTTCCTTTGATGAATCAAAATAATTACCACCATTTAATACACCATCAATATCTAAAAATATCACATTCATTTTCTTTTTGCCTTCTTCTTTACTTTAAAATTTATTCATAAATACTATCTAATAATAAACTTAAATTACTAATCTTCTTATATTCTGTATTTACTTTTCCATTCATATAAATTATATACTTTCATTAATTCTCCTCATAATTTAGATAATCTAAAAATGCATTATAGTGTCCTTTATGAAATTCACCTTTTTCATATATCTTAATAATTTCATCACGAGTTGCCCATTTAACTTCATCAACTTCTTCTTGTTGAATATTAATATCATTTATATCTATATCTTTTTCTAAATAGTATAAGTCAAAGAATTGATCATTATGAGTATTCTCTTTAAATAATATCGGATTATCATTATTAATATCTATTCCTAACTCTTCTTTAACTTCTTCTTTTATTCCTTCTAAGCTAGACTCTCCAGCTTTAGGATGACCTCCAGTAAGTGCCCACTTACCACCTTTTCTCTCTACTCTTTTTTGAATCAAGTATTTATCAAGACTATTCTTAATAACAATAATTACAATTAGATAAAAATAACCCTTTAGTACTTGTTCACCTTTTATAAATGTTTTACCTGTAACGCACTTATTTGCATCATATAAATCTCTATATTCTACCATAAACTCTTACCTCCGCTTAAGATAATATCTTAGAACTATTTAAAAGTCAATATCTATGATGTCATTAATATCAATTATAGTATTATCTTCTAACTTAATATTCTTATAGATAATATCTATTCGTTTAACAATACCTTCTTTAATTATATATTTTGATTTTTTATAACTAAAATAAGTAATACTAACCTTTATTTTATCTTTAATATGATTACTAATATAATTTAGTTTATCACTAATCATCATTTCTAATTCATCATATGAATCAATCTTTCTATCAGTAATCTTAGAGGCGTCTATTACCATATCATCATATCCTGTTAAAGCGGCAAATGGAGAAAACTGCGCAGCACGTTTATATAAGGGCATATGTGGATGACTAGAATTAGGTCTTTTTAAATTTATAATATCATCATAATTATTCATGCTCTATGTCCTCCTACTTGATTGTTTCTATCTATTGTAGTTGCACCTTCTACTAAGTCTAATCCCTTTACTATTGCATTTTTACCATACTTATTCTTAATACTTATAATAGTATTCTGTACCTTTTTTTCTTTTGATTCTAGTTTAATTTCTTCATCTATCTTACTATCATTATTACTAAATAAATCTAACTGTTTTAAATTCTTTACTTTATTACTACTTTCATCTACTAAATTGCATGCAGCAATATTAATTCTTCTAATAAGTAAATTTTTATTAATAATCCTATCATATAGTTTTAATATCTCTTTAGTAATAATATCTGTAGATGATGTTTTATGAGAAATATTAACTGTACCATGAGCATGTTTGGGAATACTTCTACCATAGTAATCAACTTTAATCTCTCCTTTATAATTATCATCTATACCTGTAATATCATATCCTACTGTTAAAACTACTTGATCAGTAACAAGTTTTTTAGATACTAAATATAAGGTTAAATCCTCTACCATTTCTCTTATTATAATTTTAGTTTTTTCATAATCATATGGAGAGTGTAATACTTGTCCAATACTCTTACTATTAGACATTGGCTTATAATCTTTAGCATCTTTCATAGTACATGGTTCTACTCCCCAAGCATGATCTATTAGAATCTCTGCATTTACACCAAATAACTTAAATAGTAAATCTTCATTGTTAATGGACATTCTAGCAATATCTCCCATGGTATACATATTATTATCTTCTAATTTTTTTATATATCCTTTTCCTACTCGCCAGAAATCAGTAAGTGGTTTATGATTCCATAATTCTTTTTTATACATAGTTTCATCTAAATATGCAACTCTAGCGCCATATAAATCAGGATTCATATGTTTAGCAGTAATATCCATCGCAACTTTTGCAAGATACATATTAGTACCAATACCAGCTGTTGCAGTTATCCCTATTTTATCATATACTTTCTTTATCATCATCCTAGTTAAATCTAATGCACTTTTATTATAATAACTAAGATAATGTGTAATATCACAAAATACTTCATCTATTGAATAAACTAATATATCATCTTTAGATATAAAACTTAAATAGATATTATAAATATCAGTACTATATTTCATATATAATCTCATTCTTGGAGTTGCTTTAATAAAGTCTAATTCTAAATATGGATTATTATTAAGTTCTTCTATATTACATGACTTACCAGTAAATTTTTTATAATTTATTTTCTTTTTTCTTTCATAGTTTACTTTTCTAACCTTTTGAATCACTTCAAATAATCGTGCTCTACCAGGAATACCAAATGATTTTAAAGATGGTGATACTGCAAGACATATAGTTTTTTCTGTACGAGAAATATCAGCAACTACTAAATTAGTAGTTAAAGGATTAAGATTACGTTCTATGCATTCTACTGATGCATAAAAACTCTTTAAATCAATACACATATAAGTCATGCTATCACCAACAAAATAATAGCATACATTTATTCGCAAAGTCAATGGAAATATCTAGAAAAAAGCACATCAAATCGATGCACTACTTCTTCCTAAACTCGAATAATAAACAGTATATAACACTAAATATCATTCCAAATTCTAATGGTCTAATTATATAATCTTGAATGGTATATACAAACTTAGTATGTGTTATAAATTGGCAAATTAGATAATCTAATAATGGATATATAATAAACCCCATTATTCCTACTGTAAGTCCAAATACTATTATATAAAGTATTTTATTTTTCTTTAATTTATTCATATCTTCCCTACTTTCTACATCTACTATAACACACATTTTAAATTATTTCTATACTTTACTCAAAAAATTACCTACTACCCAAAACCTATATTTATTACCTAATCCTGCATCCATTTGATAATATTTAATACCTCTATCAATAGTTATTCTTGATACAGTAAATGTTCTATTAAATTTAAATCTACTACCTTTTTTGACATGAATAAAATCACTATTCCATACTTTCTTACCATTAGAATTTACTATATCTACAAACTTTTCTGGAATACCATTATCTTTCCATGAAAAAAGCATACTACCTCCAGCGTTCCAGTCTTCTCTAACCTGATATATTCCATATACTTTTAATACATCATCTGCAACATAATATTTATAATGATATGGCGTATTAATCATAACAGTATCCCCTACACCAAACTCATCATAGCCTGGTTTATCTGGTTTATAATCATTATATCCATTTAATTTTTTATCTCTCATTATTTTAGGATAATCTTTATATGAGATATCTCCGTCTAACTTTCTATCTAATATTTGTTTTTTAGATGTATATTGATACATTCCACATAAATTTGATAAATCCTTTTGTACTGTTCCATCATTAGTCCCCCAGTTTGCAATCCATTTATCATATTTAGTAATATTTAGTTTAGTATCAAACCAACTTTGTGATGCATATACTCCAACATAGTATCCATTATTCTCAAGGATGTTACAGAAATTATTACAAATACTAGTTAAAACTTCATTACTAGGCATACCATTATTATATTTATAATTATCACCATCTTCCATATCGATATATATTGGATAATCAAATAATTTTCCTTTTATTAAATTTACCATGTAATTAGCTTCTTCAAAGGATGTTTTGACATCAAGAGAATAACTATATAGATATGCCCCTACTGGAATACCATACTTTTTACACTCACTATAGTATTGTTCAAACCTAGAATCAGTATTAGTTCCCCATGCTGCTCTTAATATTATAAAATCTACTTCATCTTTTAATCTTAAAAAATCAAGTTCTCCTTGATGAGATGATATATCTATTCCATACTTCACGCATGTCACCTCCCTACTTTAATCTATGAATAAACATAATTTATAAATAATTGATTATACTAAAAAGATTGTAAATTTTATAATCTACAATCCTTTAACTTATAAACTAAAACTATTAACCCCAGAATTCACGTTTTCAAGTGAATTAAAATCTTCCATAAATTCTTTTAATTTAGTATTATTTTCAATACTATTAAGTATTTCATCTGAATGTTCTACAAAATAATCATATTCAATTACCTTATTAGTATCAATATCTTTAAATTCAACATTATTAGATGTAACCATATCATCAATCATAGACATTTTTATAACACCTAAATCTGCCGTTATAGTAGTCTTTGTATTATTATCATCACCCGTTTTATTAATGCTAACTTTAAATGAAGTAATACCCATATCAAGAGTAAGCTCAGAATTATTATTATCTACTTTAACATATCTTAAAGCAATCTCTTGTCCTTCAACCTTAGTAGATAATTCAATTCCCTTATAAGACTCACCAATTCCTGATGTAAATATAGTTACCATTATTTCATTATCCATTTTAATACTACTATAATCAATTTCACTTACATATTCATTAAGAGTTGCTTTATCTATGCCATAATTACTTGTCATATAAGATACAAACTCTTCATTACTAATTAGATTATTAATAAAATTCTTAGTAATATCTTTAACATTATCATTACTTATTGTAAGAGTATAAGCATTATATTTTTTTATTTTACCAGCAACATCAACATTTCTTTTACTCTTAGTAAAATACTTACTATCCAATGTTTTTTCAAATGCTTCATCTAATGCCCTCTTCAAAGCACCAGAACCTTTTGTACTTTTATTAAATAATTTACCATATTGTTCTTCAGTTATTGGAAGTTTAATATACTTATCATATAATCCAGATAATCCTATATACATTGAATTATCTCTACCATAAATACCAAATCCAAACAAATCTGTATCTTTATAGTTAAATGTAATTTCTTCATCCATTTTCTTTAAATCAGTATCAAACTGCATATTATTACTTAACTTTAAATTATTATATATCTTAACTATTTCATCCATGCCCATACCAGATGCATCAATATTATAACTAATAGTATTTTTTATAGATTTTTTCTTAATATCTTCGTCTTTAAAAAGTTCTCTTGTTACATTCTTAAATCCATCAACAAATATTTCTTTAGAAGTTTTTTTATTAAATATAAATAAGTATAAAGCACCTATTACAATTGCAAGAAAAAGAATAATTCCAATTAAAATAAGTGGTAATTTATTACCTTTCTTCTTATCATTACTAATATTACCGTTAATACCACTATTAGCAATATTTTGATTATTTATATTACTACTATCTATTGGCATAACACTAGGTCCAACGCCTACATTTGCATTGGCATCAACATTTGATACTCCTACATTATTATCATTTTTAATCAATGATCCACAATTAGTACAAAAACTTGCACCATCATTTATTTCATTTCCACATACAACACATTTCATAATCATCATACTCCTTACCAAATATTCTATCACAAATTGTCATTTATAGCAATTAATTATATCTGAAAATGTTAAACCTTTTTTAAAATGTCCCATATATATTTTATTAAAATGTCCCATTTTAGTGTATAATACATCTTCATAGAAAGGGGGTGTTATTTTATTATGAATAAAGATAAAAGAAAAGCATTAGAACTATTAAAGAAAAAAGCTAATGGTGAAATTAAAATAACATATCAAGAAATAGCTAAACAATCAGGATATGAAAGAAAGCAAATTAATAGGTTTATTTCAGAATTAGAAAAAAGAGATATTGATTCTATTTTAGTTCACGGTCTAACGAATAAACCTTCTAATCATTCTGCTCCCCAGCAAGAAATTGATTATATTAAAAACTTCAAGAAAAAATATCTCTCAATTAGTATATCACAATTTATGGATATTTATCATGAAGATGTTATTTGGAATCCAAATAAAAAAGATGATGTTATTAAATATGGTTTAAAATTAAGAAGTGAATCTTTTTTTCAACAACTCTACAAAAAAGAAGGTTGGAAATCTCCTATTAAACATAAATGTTTTAAAGGTGATAAAGAAAATCATCCACTTCGTGATCCAATGCCTAGACGTGGAATGCTTATTATGGCTGATGGTACTCCACATGATTGGTTTAATAATGGAATCAAATTTTCTTTACATATGACTCTAGATGATGCTACTGGAGAAATATTATCAGGATGGTTTACTCCATCTGAATGTCAATTAGGATATTGCCATGCTTTTAAAATAATGTTTGAAAAACACGGAATTCCACAGGTTATTTATGCAGATAGAACTACAATTCTTTGGGATCCTAAAGATGATAGTCAAACTCAAGTTGCCAGAATGTTAGATGAATTAGGTATCGATCTTGTTTATGCAAACACAAGCGAGGCTAAGGGAAAAATTGAAAGAATGAACGAAACAATTCAAAATAGATTATTAAATGATGTTATAAGATTTGGTATTAAAAATTACGACGAATTAAACATATGGTTTAATAGCTATTACATTAATTATATTAATCGAAAATTTGCCTACAATCCAAAAGAAGAAGAGACTGAATTTATACCTTTAGGAGATACTGATTTAACTAAAATAATATGTTTAAAAGAAGAAAGAATTATTCTATCTGGTAATATGAATTCTTATAAAAATCATTACTATATACCTATAAATAAAGATGGAAAAGATTTTATTTTTTACAAAGGAACTAAGGTTGAAGTATGGGAAGATATTTTTAATAATAGTATTAGAATATCAAAAAATAAGACAGTCTATAATACCCGATTAATTGAAGGACATAGAATTGATCCCATTAAAAAAGAACAAAAGAGAATACAAGACCAAAAAGAACTTGAAAGATTATTCAGGGAAAGAGATGAAAGATTAAAAGCAAGGGCGAACGAAGTGAGTTCATAATACCCTTGCTTTTTAGCTTTCATCAATTATAATGGTTACTCAAACAAAGTTCACCTTTGTTTGTTATCAACCCATTAATTCAAAATGGGACATTTCTAAAAAATCTTAACATTAATTATATCTGAAAAACTCTCTATTCTAGTATCAATACCATTATCAGCATCCATATCATCTATAACTATATTTAAGTATGGTTTATCCATTTTTAATATCAACAATTGATTAACCAAACTATCCAAGCCGCATGGAAAAGTAGATAAAAATACTACACCATCTATTCTATTCTTAACCATTTCATAAGCTCCAATAGACTCCCTACTGTATTTCCAATACAATTCTTTAGATATATTCTTACTTAACTTTCTACACATACTACTATCAAGTAAATCGCTATAAATAACTTCAATATTTTCTCTTTCTAACATTTTTATAATAGGTTTACCTATTAACTCATCATAAGTATTATATGCATGACTAATTAAAAGAATTTTCTTCTTATCACTATTTAACCTATTCATATTTTCCATAATTAATCTTTTTTTCTTTTCTTTATGTTTATTTACTGAATATAGATAAGCATCACTTATTACACCCACTTTATACCCTAGACTACCCGCCAATTTAAACATTCCTTTTTTTAATGTATCCTTATTATTTAGGTCTATATTGTAATCAAGCACATTTACATCAAACAAACTATTAATAATATCTCTGGTTGCTAAAAAATTAGTACAAGTTTGATTAAATGTATAAAAATTATCTATCCTAGGAACTAATATATAGTCACACTTATCTTTTAAATATGCAACATGTCCAATATAATTTTTCATAGATAAACACATTTCATCTGGTGCATATTTCATACCTTCTTCAATAATCTTTTTTGTAGTTTTGGGACTAACTATAACATCAATACCTAGTTTTTTAAAAAAAGTTACAGTAATATCTCCATTCATATAATAAAACATCGCACGTGGAATTCCTATTTTCATATAATCACCATTCAATTATATTCCAAAAATTATATAAATATGATATAATTATTTCGGATGGTGATTCGATGGAAGTAAGAGAATTAACTGAAGAGCAATTTGAAGAATTTTTAAAAAATTATAAAAATTCTTCTATGTATCAAAGTGTAGAATATGCCCTTACTATGAATAATCAAGATTATAAAACATTATATTATGGATTAGAAAGTGAGGGAGAAATAAAGGCCGCAACACTAATCTTAATTGAAAAGATACATGGTTTTAAATATGCACTAGCTCCAAGAGGATATTTAATAGATTATGAGGACAAAAATCTACTTACCGATTTTACAAAATTATTAAAGAAAAAACTAAGTAAAAAACACATTATGGCAATTAAAATCAATCCATTAATTATAAAAAGCAAATTTAATCCTAAGATGAAAGATATAAAAGAAGAAAACGAGTACAACGAGATTTTTGAAAACTTAAAAAGTTTAAACTATTATCACCTAGGTTATAATAATTACTTTGAAGGTTTAAAGCCAAGATTTGAATCTATTATAAATATAAATAAACCCATTAATGAATTGTATAAAGCAGTATCAAAGAACTTTAAAAATAAAATAAAAAAAGCAAATTTTGAAGGAATTAAGATTTATAAAGGTAGTAAAGATAATTTAGAATACATCTATAATCAAGCAAAAGAAAAATATAATAGAGACTTATCTTATTATCAAGATGCTTATCACTACTTTGAAAAGAATAAGAAAATTGATTTATATTATGCCAAAATAGATACAAAAGCATACTTACAAAGTGTCCAAATAAATTATCAAAAGCAAGTTGAGAAATGTAATAAAGCAAATAGTGAAGTTTTTAAAAATAGAGAAAATCAAAATAATAAAGCAATAAATAAAAAACTTTATGAGGAAAATATTCTAAATACATTAAAAAATGAATTAGTATATGCAACAAATCTTCTTAGAGAAAAACCTGAAGGAATAGTTTTAGCTAGCGCATTAATTGTTAAACATCAAAAAACAGCTTATCTATTCATGGACGGATATAATACAGAATATAAGAAATTCTCTGCAAAACACTTACTTATTTGGAAACTAATTGAAAAATATTCTTTAGAAAAATTTAGAAGGTTTAACATGGGAGGAATTGCTAGTTTCTACTTAAAGTCAAATGAAAATAAATTCAAAGGATTAAACGAATTTAGATTAGGATTTGGCGCGACTGGATATGAATATGCTGGAGACTTTGAACTAGTTACAAATAAATTCTTCTATTTCTTATATCAAACATTATCACCAATACTTAAGAAATTTAATAAGAAGAAAAAAAAGATAAATAAAAAAGATAATAATAACAATAATTCAGAACAAAAAGAAAAGAAACCTAGTTTACTAAGTTTACTATTAAACAGAAAAAAGAATGATGAAGATTAGCAAAATTGGTTAATCTTTTAATTTTGTAATTAATTAAATACATGCTATAATATATCTCCAAGGGGGATTTTATGAATAAACTATATATTCAAAACTTAGGCTTAATTATTACTAATAAATGTAATTTAAATTGTAAACATTGTCTTAGAGGAAAATGTTCTAACAAATCAATGAGTGATGATGTAATTGAAGCAACACTATCGCAGATTACTGCAATTGGAGTTCTTCATTTGGAAGGCGGAGAACCTACTCTAGCTATCCCTACTATTGAAAAAATACTAACATTCATCATCAAAAATAACATATTAGTTGATAAAGTATCTACTGTAATTAATGGTACAAGATATGAATCTAAACTAATAGAATTATATGACTATATTCAAGAATATATAAATAAATATAGTAATGAAACTTCTAAAATAGTAGTATCTTTTGATAAATATCATGTTGAAGAATTAAGAATATTAAAATTACTTAAAGATTATATAGAAAACACAAGTAAATATGCAGAATCTGTTTATTATGATGGATATTACGAAATTCATAATAAATTATTTCGTGAAGGTAATGCAATTAATTTAGATAAAAAACTAACCGTACCATTAAGGCCAATGAAAACACTCGCTACATACGTAGGTAAAAATAGATCTTTTGATAAAGTTAATGGATTGTGTAATATTGGACCAATAGTTACTATAAATGTTGATGGAAATATTACTGAATCTGATGCATCATTTAAAAACCAAAATACAATTTATAACTATGGTAATGTATTGAACGAATCAATTATTGAGTGTCTTCTAAGAAACAAAATAAAAACAGTTAAACCTGATAAGTTTGAAAGAAAAGTAAATAAACAAATTATAAAGTATTTTAGTTATAAACATTAAAAATACAGAAACATATTCTGTATTTTTTATTATTTTATATCTAATTTCTTAACCTTGACAATTTGTTTGTCATCCTCAAAAAAATGTATCTTATGTCCTAAGTGATGAGATAAAAAATCTCTTGACGTTCCTACTATATTATATTTATCATAATCATTATCGCAATTATTAACTAGAGCATTAATTCCATCAATAGCCTTTATTCTATTATTATAAACCTCATTATCCTTAGAATGGCAACTATCATCTAATAGTATATGCGATATTTTAGGATGATTCATGTGATATGACCGTCCCAAGCGGTATTTATTTTCTGTATCCTTAAATACTTTATAAAAACCGGAGTAACTATCTGTACCAATAATTACAACATTATCAAGACCTAAATATCTAAGATCATCATAATAGTCTGATAATGTATAATTAACTTTATATGCATTATCTACTTTATAATCAGAAGAATACTCAAAAGAATTGTATGATGATAATATCCTTGTACCATTATAATTACAATAACCATTACCAAACACTATATTTTCATTATCATTTAATATATGTAATAATCTTTCATAAGCATATAAAAAACGATAATCTCTTATAGTAGATACCGATACCACTACCTCATCAGCTTCTTTTTCTTTGCGATAATTCTCTAAGGCATCATAAAAATCTAAAATAAACTTTTGAGTCCCCGGCAGAATTTCAATAAAATCAGAACACTGATATTTAATCAATTTATCAATTAAATTATCTGCATCAAATATTATATATTCTATTTTTTTACTCATTGTATCACTCCCTGTATTTACATTATAAACTATATATAATAAAAACACAAGGCATAAAACCTTGTATTCATTAATTATTCAATAATTTCTGAAATGTTACCAGAACCAACTGTTCTACCGCCTTCACGAATAGAGAACTTAGTTCCATTTTCAATAGCAATTGGAGCAATTAATTCAACAGTCATTTCAACATTATCTCCAGGCATAACCATTTCTACACCATCTGGTAAAGTAATAGTTCCTGTAACGTCTGTAGTTCTGAAATAGAATTGTGGACGATAGTTTGAGAAGAATGGAGTATGTCTTCCACCTTCTTCTTTACTAAGTACATAAACTTGAGCTTTGAACTTAGTATGTGGAGTAACTGTACCTGGTTTAGCAAGTACTTGACCACGTTCTACTTCTTCACGAGCAATACCACGTAATAATACACCAGCATTATCTCCTGATTCAGCATAGTCTAATTGTTTACGGAACATTTCAATTCCTGTAACAACTGTCTTCTTAGTTGGTTTAAGTCCAACGATTTCAACTTCGTCATTAAGTTTTAGTTGACCTCTTTCAACACGTCCAGTAACAACTGTACCACGTCCAGTGATAGTGAATACATCCTCAATTGGCATTAAGAATGGTTTTTCAGTATCTCTAGCTGGAGTTTCAATCCAAGAGTCAACTGCATCCATTAATTCCATAATCTTTCCAGTCCAAGCAGGATCTCCTTCAAGAGCCTTAAGTGCAGAACCACGAATGATTGGAGTATTATCTCCATCGTATCCATATTCAGTTAATAATTCTCTAACTTCCATTTCAACTAAATCTAATAACTCTTCATCATCAACCATATCACATTTATTTAAGAATACTACCATACGAGGTACTCCTACTTGACGTGATAATAAGATGTGCTCACGAGTTTGAGCCATAGGTCCATCAGTAGCTGCAATAACTAAGATTGCACCATCCATTTGAGCTGCACCAGTAATCATGTTTTTTACATAGTCAGCATGTCCAGGACAGTCAACGTGTGCATAGTGTCTCTTATCAGTACTATACTCGATATGAGCAGTATTGATAGTAATACCACGTTCCCTTTCTTCTGGAGCCTTATCGATATTATCGAAATCAACTTTAACGTTACCATTATGTCCAGCAAGTACTGTAGAAATAGCAGCTGTTAAAGTAGTTTTACCATGGTCAACGTGTCCAATTGTACCAATGTTAACATGTTCTTTTGAACGATCAAATTTTTCTTTTGCCATTTAAATTTCTCCTCTCTTTTTCTACATATCTAATTTTATATCATTTAATTAAAAATAGCAATACTTTTTTTTATTTTTCTAACGATTTAGGGAAGTATACATAAATATACTAACCCTAATCATTAGTTTCCACTTTTCTTAATAATTTCATCAGCAATGTTCTTAGGAACTTCTTCAAAATGATCTGGAGTCATAGTAAATTGTCCACGACCTTGAGTATTACTTCTTAAAGAAGTTGCATAACCAAACATTTCTGATAGTGGTACCATTGCATCAATTGCAAGAGCATTACCACGAGATTCTTGACCCATAGGACGTCCACGACGAGATGTAATATCTCCCATAACGTTTCCTAAGTATTCATCAGGTACAACAACTTGTACTTTCATAATTGGTTCAAGTAAAATTGGTTTACATTTATTCTTTGCTTCTTTTAAAGCAAGTGATGCAGCAACCTTAAATGCCATTTCGCTTGAGTCTACATCGTGGTAGCTTCCATCAAATAATGTAGCCTTAACATCAACCATTGGGAATCCTGCAAGAACTCCTGTTTTCATAGCATCTTGTAAACCTTTATCTGTTACTGGAATGTATTCACGAGGAACTACTCCACCAACAATTGCATCAACAAACTCATATCCTTTTTCAGGATTTGGTTCAAATTTAATCCATACATGACCATATTGTCCACGACCACCAGATTGTTTAATATACTTACCTTCACATTCACCAGCTTGAGTAATTGTTTCACGGTAAGATACTTGTGGTTGACCAATATTAGCTTCAACACCAAATTCTCTTTTCATTCTATCAACGATGATATCTAGGTGTAACTCACCCATACCAGCGATAATAGTTTGACCAGTTTCATGATTAGTTGATGCTCTAAATGTAGGATCTTCTTCAGATAACTTTTGTAAAGCTGTAGCCATTTTATCTTGATCTGCTTTTGATTTAGGTTCAACAGCAAGTTCGATAACTGGCTCAGGGAATTCCATAGATTCCAAAATACATGCTTTCTTCTCTTCACATAAAGTATCTCCTGTAGTAGTGTTTTTAAGCCCTACTGCAGCAGCTATATCTCCTGTATATACATCAGTAATCTCACTACGATTATTAGCATGCATCTGCAAAATACGTCCAATTCTTTCTTTTGAATTCTTAGTTGCATTTAAAACATAAGAACCACTAGATAAATGTCCTGAATAAACTCTAAAGAATGTAAGTCTTCCAACAAATGGATCTGTCATTACCTTGAAAGCAAGGGCAGAGAATGGTTCAGAATCACTTGGATGTCTTACAATTTCATTTCCATCTAAATCAGTACCTTTAATAGACTCAACATCTACTGGACTTGGCATGTAGTCAACAATTGCATCAAGTAATAATTTTGTACCTTTATTACCTAGTGCAGTACCACACATTACAGGGAAGAATTTAACTTCAAGTACACCCTTACGGATTGCACTCTTAATTTCATCTACACTAAGTTCTTCACCTTCTAAATATTTTTCCATTAAAGCATCATCAAATTCAACAACTGCTTCAATTAGTTCATTTCTCTTAGTATCAACTATATCTTTTAAATCAGCAGGAATTTCAATTTCAGTTGGTTCTTCTATCTGCTGTCCATCATAATGGTAAGCTTTCATAGTTACTAAATCAACTATTCCATCAAATTCACTTTCTGCTCCAATTGGCCATTCAATAGGTGCATAATTAACTCCTAATCTTTCACCAATTGATTTTAAAGACATTTCGAAACTTGCACCAAGTTTATCCATCTTATTACAGAAAATCATTCTTGGTACTTTAAATTCATCTGCTTGTCTCCAAACAGTCTCAGTTTGTGGTTCAACACCAGCATTCGAGTCAAGAAGTGCAACCGCACCATCAAGTACACGAAGAGATCTTGATACCTCAACAGTAAAATCAACGTGTCCTGGAGTATCAATAATATTTAATCTATGATCTTTCCAGTATGCAGTTGTTGCTGCTGAAGTAATAGTTATACCACGTTCTTGTTCTTGTTCCATCCAGTCCATTTGAGATTCACCATCATGTGTCTCACCTATTTTATGAATTTTACCTGTATGGAATAAGATACGTTCTGTCATAGTAGTTTTACCCGCATCAATATGGGCCATAATACCAATATTACGAGTATTCTCTAAACTATATTCACGAGCCATATATTAATTCCTTTCTACCATCTATAGTGAGCAAATGCCTTATTAGCCTCTGCCATCTTATGAGTATCCTCACGTTTCTTAACAGCTGCACCAGCATTATTAGATGCATCTATTAATTCATTAGCAAGATTCTCAGCCATAGAGTGTCCGCCACGAGTTCTTGCTGCATTAATTAACCAACGAAGTCCTAATTCTTGACGACGAGTAGGTTTAACTTCAATAGGTACTTGATAGTTAGCACCACCTACACGACGAGACTTAACTTCTAAAGCAGGTTTAATATTTTCCATTGCTTTATTAAATATATCCATAGGATCCTGATTAGTTTCTTCTTTAATTCTATCAAAAGCATCATATACTATTTTTTCTGCAATACCTTTTTTACCATCTAACATAATACCATTAATTAATTTAGTGATAACTTTAGAATGATATATAGGATCTGCTAGTACATCTCTTTTAACAGCACGTCTTTTACGCATATTATTCTCCTTTCTTTATATTTTTTTAATTATTATTTAGTTTTTGGTTTCTTTGTACCATATTTACTACGTCCTTGACGACGAGCCTCAACTCCAGCAGTATCAAGTGTACCACGAATAATGTGATATCTAACACCGATTAAGTCTTTAACACGTCCGCCACGAATCATAACAACACTGTGTTCTTGTAAATTATGTCCTTCACCAGGAATATATGCTGTAACTTCCATATTATTAGAAAGTCTAACACGAGCATATTTTCTCAAAGCTGAGTTTGGCTTTTTAGGAGTCATAGTTCCTACACGAGTACATACACCACGCTTTTGTGGAGCATCCATTTTAGTTTGAACTTTATCCTTACTATTATAACCAATATTTAAAACTGGTGACTTTTTCTTCTTAGTCTTCTTAGTTCTGTTTTTTCTTACTAATTGATTAATTGTTGGCATGTTTTCCTCCTTTCCACACATCCACGCGTTTCACGTTTTATCTAATTAAAGATTTGCTCACGCAAACCAAAATTAAATCCTAATTAATATATCAAAAACACCTATGTTTGTCAATAATAAATTCCGAATTATTCGGAATTTTTGCGGTTTAGCCGAATTATTATACAATTTATTCACAATTTTCTACATTTTAAGCATAATTATTTTTTATAAACAATTACTTTATCACATTTATCGACATCAATTACATCTTCAAATACTATATTAAGAACATTACTAATATTACCATTTACAGAACTATGTACTGCAACCATTGCATCATTATCTAAATGATTATCTAAATCTCTTTTGATAAACAATGGATATTTTATTTTTTCTTCAAAATTCATCCAATCAAATATATTAGATAAAAATACTGCATCAAATTTAGTATCATTTGGTATTTTAGATAATATATCAAAGACATCAGAACAATAATATTTAATATCAATATTCTTAAGATTATTTTTTGTTAAATAGTAATTATCTTTATGTAAAAAACCATCAATGCTTCTATTTTTATTTAAACTATCAACCATAATTAAATTATCAGTAATTTGGGATTCTAACCTGACATTACTATATATTGCATCCCAAAATATTCTTGTGTCATTATCAAGATATTCTCTAATCTTTTTATAATACTTAAGTTTAAAATATCCAAGATTATTACTATTATAATAATAATTTATAAATTCATTCCATTCTAAAACATCCATAGACTTAATCTTTAATTTTCCCATATGTAAAGAAAGTGGATTATAATCAAATGTATAAATACTTTTTGCACCAAAACATGCAGATTGCAGCACAAAATCTCCACTACCTAATACAGTAAAAACATTACCATCTTTAATTGGAAAATATTTAAAATATAAAGCCAATTTTTCGTTAGTCATCCCATAAATCATATCACAATGATTTTTTCCTCTTGCTGAATAATTGCCTTTTAAAAATTGCAGTGCAACTTCTATATCCTTTTCTAAATCCATAACCCACCTATCATTAATAAATCATTCTTTATTATTTTACCTTTACCTTTGGTAAATCATCAGAAATACTACTACCTATTTCGTAATCATCAAAATCTTCATCCCAACCTAAATCATTTTCAAATTCTCTTTCTTCAATTTCTCTTAAAGCCTCATCAATTATATGCCCTCTTTCAGCAAGCATTTTAAACATATACTCTCTAGTATATTGTTCTCCTACTTTTTGTAGCGCTATTATTTGTTCATAAGACATTCCAGTCTTATTTTCGCTTTCAAGAAGATATGCATCTCTATTTTTCATTACATTTTTTCTTTCTTCACTCATCTGAAACATCTCTTCTCTTGAATAATTTATTGCCATTTGATGTAATTCTACTATCTTTTTTGCATCCATAACTTATTCTCCTCCATATTTCTTTAAATAATCACTATAATTAGATTTAAAATCTACAATTGTTCCATCATCATTAATCTTAATTACCCTATTACATACAGTATCAATTAATTCTCTATCAAATGTAGATATTATAACTACTCCATTAAAAAGAGTTAATGCTTTGTTTAAAGATGTAATTGATTCCATATCTAAATGATTAGTAGGTTCATCTAATAATAAGATATTGCTTTTCTCAAGCATCATACGTGATAACATAAGTCTAACTTTCTCACCACCACTTAGAACATCTACATTTTTTAATGATTCTTCTCCGCTAAATAACATTCTCCCTAAAAAACCTCTAATAAATGTTTCATCAGTATCAGTAGAATACTCTTCTAACCATTTAACCATGCTTATCTTTTTATTAAAGAATTTAGAATTATCTTTAGGATAATAACTCATACTTACAGTATTACCATATATTATTGAATCATTATGATTATAAATTAATTCTAAAAGTGTAGTTTTAGCTTGCTCATTATTACCTATTAAAGCAATCTTATCTGTATTATCTATTGTAAGTTTTACATTTTTTAATAAACACTTACCATCTACTTCATAATTTAGTTTGTTAATTCTAATAACATCTTTACCAAGAAATCTCTCTGGAGTAAACTCGATAAAAGGATATCTTCTTGATGAAGGCTTTATCTCATCTAACTGTATTTTTTCTAAAGCTTTTTTTCTACTAGTTGCTTGTTTAGATTTAGATGCATTAGCAGAAAATCTTCTTATAAAGTCTTCTAACTCTTTAATCTTATCTTCTTTTTTCTTATTAGAGTCTTTCATTTGTTTTTGTATTAACTCTGATGATTCCCGCCAAAAATCATAATTGCCAACAAACTTAGTCACTTTCTCATAATCTATATCTATCATATGTGTACATACTTTGTTTAAGAAATGCCTATCATGTGATATTACAATTACAGTATTTTTAAAATCAAGTAAAAATTCTTCTAACCATGTTTTAGACTCTAAATCAAGACCATTAGTAGGTTCATCAAGAAGTAATATATCTGGATTTCCAAACAAGCTTCTAGCAAGCATTACTTTAACTTTTTCTGCTTCTTTTAAATCTTTCATATATAATTCGTGTTTAGATATATCAATACCAAGGCCAGATAATAAAATTGCAGCATCAGCTTCTGCTTGCCATCCATTTTTCTTTAAAAATAAGTCTTCTAAAACTCCTGCTCTAATTCCATCTTCTTCAGTAAAATCTTCTTTTAAGTATATAGCATCTTTTTCTTTTTTTATATCATATAATTCTTTATCACCTGCAATAACTGTTTCAATAACATTATAATTATCGTAAGCATTATGATCTTGCACTAAATAACTAATTCTATCATGTTTACCTTTAATAATATTCCCACTAGTTGGTTCAATATCTCCATTTAGTATTTTCAAAAATGTAGATTTTCCCGCACCATTTGCGCCTATTACTCCATAACAATTATCATTATCAAACTTTATATTTACACTCTTAAATAAGACTTTATCTCTAAATCTTAAGCTAACATTTTCACATTGTAGCACAATTTCACCTAGTCTTTCTTTTTTATCTTATACTTAAACTTAGAATTTCTCCTTTTCATACACTCTATTTTATCATAAAAATCAGCATGCATATCTACTAAATTAGGAGTAATTACTTCCTCAAGAATACAATTAGCATCTAAAAATCCAAATCCTAGACTAATTAAATTAGGAAAACTAATCCTTTTTATACAATTATTAGAATATAATACATCATTACTAATAACTCTTACATTATCTGCACTAATATTCTCTAATTTACGATTATAATGCATAAAATAGTATCCTATATCTTCTACATTTTTTATCATTAAGTCACATACACTTGTATATTCTAAGCAATGACTTTCAATACTTTTAACACTATCTAAACTAATTTTTTCTAAGACTTTATTAAATCTCATGAATCCTTTTTTTAATACAATTAATTTATTAAATGAGACACTTTTAAGATTATTATTATCTCTTAAGAAATCTATTCCAGTATTCTTTAAACTTTCCATAAATATATATTCCATAAGATAATTATTAGCAAAAAAATAATCTCCTACTTCTTCTACATTAGGTAAAACAAGTATTTTAAGTTTTATACAATCATTACAAAATTCATCTCCCACTTTTTTTAATAATGGAGCATTGAGATATTCTAAATTATACCCAAATACTACAAACTTATTAGCAATTTTTACTACATTTTCTAAATCAATTGATTTAACACTTGAACATTGATGTAAAAAACAATCGCCAATTTCTTTTACCTTTTTGAAACTAATATGTTGAATACTTTTATTACTTTTAAGACAATTATCACCTATACTAGTAACATTATCAACTTCAATTTTTTTAAGAGTCCTGTTATATCTTAAAAAGTTATTTTTGATCTTTAATAAATTTGGATTAATATACCCAATAATATTATTATACTTATCTATTTCTATATAAATAGGTTCTAAACATTCTCTAATAAGTTCAAGAACCTTAGTACCATTATTTTTTTTCTTTATATTTATTTTATTGATACAATTTAAATCATCAGCAAATGAATCATCACATTCAATAGGTTTTATAACCCCCTTATCTTTATTTTGTAAATTAACTATAAACTGATCAATTAGTATATACTTTTCTTTATCAATATAATCTTTAATTACTTCACCATTTTTTATAATGATATTATCTGGACAATAATAAATACCATTAATCTCTAAATTATATTTATAATACTTTCCATCATTAGCCCTTACATAACCAATATCAAAATCATCATAATCACTCTGATTAATATTTAAATCATAATATTTTTCAAAACTATCAGTTAAACCAGGAATAATATTTTCTAAGTTATTATTAAATGTTGCATCAGCATTATCTACTGTATGATTATATCTATTCTTAATTGATAATGTATTAACTTTGCCTCTACTAAATTGAATACTAATAACAGATTTACCATACTCATCTTCTCTTTTTGGATTTTCAAAATGTTCTCTAATAATTTCATCAACATTCTTCTTTACAGCAAAGAACACATAATTACTTTCTAAACGTTTATCTTTAAAAGTACATAATTCTTCATCCTTACCATAGTACTTTTTAAATTGCATAATATCTTCATTAGTCTTACACTCTACTAAAGTATACCCTGCATCATCCATTAACTGAAATGGTGTTTTATTAGTAGATATCTTTTTATATTCACCATCATATAAATAATAAATAAAGTTTTTAAACGATTCTTTTAAGTCTTTATTAACAATATCATCATAAAGATATTTATGATGTCCAAACGTAGAATCTAATATTGAAATTAATCTATTTGGTTCATTTAATATGGTAGGAAATAAATCTCTACATAAATGCATCATTCTCTCACCATATCTTTTCTTAATTCTTTTTAATTCTTCACTCATCAATTATCCCCCGATAAAAATATTTTTCATATATTCTATCATATATAAAACTTACAATCAATTATAAAATACATAGTAGTTTATAGTTATTTCAACTATAATATAAAACACTTCCTATTCATCACTATTAAAAAAATTCATAACTAAATCAATTAATATCTCTTTTTCTTTAGGATTAGACTCGGCAATAAGAAGAGTTAGTGCAACCAATGTATTATTATCAATAACTTGTCCATTTTCAGTATATAGAATATGATAAAATTCAAGGAAATATATAAATAAAGTTGCAGCTATACGTTTATTTCCATCAATAAAAGTATGATTCTTTATAACTAAATATAAGAAATTCGCTGCCTTTTCTTCTATAGTTATGTATAAATCTTTTCCATCGTATGATTGATAAATCGCACCTATAATTGCTTTTAAACCTTCGTTTCTCTCTAAAGCAAATAAATCACTATCACTATTAAACTTAAGTTCCCCTACAATATCCATACAATCTTAATAAGTAATTCTTTTACTATCCACTTTTCCTTTAGGTTTAACTAAACTTTTATGGTCATAATCATCAAGTAAATTTAATGCATTAGAATAATTATTAATAACTTTTATTATTTCTTTAGCCTCACTACCACTTAAGTCTTCATCAATTCTACCAGCAATATCAATAAGTTTGATAGTTTTCTCTAAATACCCTAACCTCTTCTTATTAACCACATATCCTTTTAAAAGATAATCTTTTAAAACCTTATTAGCCCACTTTCTAAATGCAATACCTCTTTTACTATTAACGCGATATCCAACAGAAATAATCATATCAAGATTATAAAATTTAACACTATATTTTTTTCCATCACTTCCAGTATGCTCAAAAAACGAGCATACTGAATTTTCATCTAATTCACCATCCTTTTATATTTTTTGAATATGACCTGTAATTGTCTTTCTATCTTTACCAAATAACTCTGCCATCTGTTTTTGTGTTAACCACACTGTCTCGTCTTTCATGTTAACTTCAAGTTTAACACCTTGATTTTCAAATAGAATAATTTCATTTTTCATAACCAACATCCTACCATAATAAAACTAATTATATATTTAAACTACACTTATATGTTTATCATAATCAAACCAATTTTAGAATAAATATTCTCCCAAATCACCAAAAATGTAATTCAAACACACAGTCAGCATTGTTCGTCCATATGTATTATATAACGTACATATTTTCGCGTCAAGCGTTTTTTTGATATATTTAATAATATTTTTGAATAATATTTTATTGATGAAATATATAAGAAAACTAATACCAATAATTATATTAATACTATTCCTAATATCCATGATAATGTTTTCTGATGTTGTAATTAAAAGTGTATCATTTGCTATAGATATATGTATAAATAATCTATTCCCATCAATGTTACCATTCTTAATACTATCATCAATACTTTCTAATTATGGATTTGTTGAACTTGCATCTCATATCTTAAGTCCTATCATGCGTAATATATTTCATCTTAATAGTAATTGTGCTTATGTACTTGTATTAAGTCTACTTTCTGGATCTCCTGCAAATAGTAAATATATTAAAGAATTATTAGACAGTAATAAAATAACTATTAGTGATGCAAATCAAATATTACTATTCTCTCACTTTGTCAATCCAATATTCATAATAGGTACTATAGGTACTATATTTTTAGGTAATAAAACATATGGTTTTATTATTCTAATTAGTCATTATCTAGCTAATCTAATAATAGGTATAATGCTTAGAAAAAAAGAAATACCAAAGAATAATACCAACAATAGCAACTTTTTTAATATAAAACCAAAAGGATTTATTACTACACTAAAAAGTGCCATTAAAGATACCATTGACACTCTACTTGTGGTATTTGGAACAATTACATCTACCCTAGTATTTTCATCTATAATTAATACTTATTTTAACTTCAATCCCATACTAAATGGAATACTTGAAGTAACTAGTGGTTTAAAATATATAAGTATAGAATCAACTACGATGTTTACTAAAATAATATTATCTACTTTCTTTATATCATTTGGAGGACTTAGTATCCATGCTCAAGTTATGAGTATATTAGATAATAAAAGTATAAGATACTTACCATATTTAGAAGCAAGAATACTTCAAGGATTGATATCTAGTATTATTGTCTATTTTCTTTATATGATAGTAGTAAAACTTGGCATTGTTTAATATCATAATTCTAACTGAATATCTTTTACAAACATATCATAATTACTTTAACAACTACTTCATTTAACATTTATTATCCTCCATTTCATTAAAGTTTCTTATCTAAACTATTTATTCTATCTATCAACAACTTACATATCTCATCATCACTAAC
>CADCIZ010000005.1 GCA_902801685.1 uncultured Erysipelotrichaceae bacterium
AATAAGTTTGATGATGTTTTAACAAGAGATAATATTTTTGGACATTTTACTGCATCTGCTTTTGTCATTAATAAAGAAAGGACTAAGATGGTTGTTGTTTATCATATTATAAATGATGGTTGGGCATATCCTGGTGGACATGCTGATGGCATTGAAGATTTACTTTCTGTTGCTGTTCGTGAGGTAGAGGAAGAAACTGGACTTAAGGCAAAGGTATTAGATGAAAATATTTTTTCAATTCAATCGGCTCCGGTAAAAGGTCATGTAAAACGTGGAAAATATGTTTCTGCTCATTTGCACTTAGATTGTGTATATCTTATGGAAGCAGATGATAATATTCCACTTGTATATAGAGAAGATGAATCAAATGGAGTTAAGTGGGTTAATTTTGAAGATGCATATGATGAGACAGTGTGTGATTTTATGAGACCAATTAATAAAAAACTAATAAAGAAGTTAAAAGGCAGGGGAAGTGTTTAGATGGAAGATATATTAAAAAGAATACAAGATTATGCGTTAGAAGAAATAATGGGTGATAGATTTGGTAAGTATGCCAAAGAAATTATTCAAGATAGAGCTATTCCGGATGTAAGAGATGGATTAAAACCTGTTCAAAGAAGAATTCTATATGCAATGTATAAAGCAGGAAATACGCATGAGAAAGGTTATATTAAATGTGCGGCAACAGTAGGGGACGTGCTTGGTAAATTCCATCCTCATGGAGACTCTTCTGTATATGATGCGATGGTTAGAATGAGTCAGTGGTGGAAGCAGAATGAAATACTAATTGATATTCATGGTAATAACGGATCTATGGATGGAGATAGTGCTGCTGCATATCGTTATACTGAGGCTAGACTTTCAAAAATTAGTAGTGAGCTATTAAAGGATTTAGAAAAAGATACAGTTGCTTGGGCACCTAACTTTGATGATAGATTTCTAGAACCAACTGTCCTTCCTGCTAAGTTTCCTAATTTACTTGTCAATGGTACTAATGGAATAAGTGCGGGATATGCAACTAATATTCCGCCACATAACTTAGGCGAGATAATAGATGCCACTATTAAAAGAATCGATAGTCCAAACTGTAGATTAGATACAATATTAGATATTGTAAAAGGGCCTGACTTTCCAACTGGTGGTATTGTAGAAGGTAAAAAAGGAATAATCGATGCATTTACTAGTGGTCGTGGTAAAGTAATAGTTAAAAGTAAATGTGAGTTTGTAAAAGAAAAAGGTAAAGAACAAATAATTGTTACAGAAATACCTTTTGAAGTAAATAAAGCGGCTCTTGTAAGCAAGATAGATGCCATTAGAATAGATAAGAAAATAGAAGGTATTAGTGAGGTTCGTGATGAGACTGATAGAGATGGTCTTAGAATTGCGATTGATCTAAAAAATGGTGCCAATAAAGAGATGATCCTTAATTATTTACTTAAAAATACAGAACTTCAAGTATCATACTCTTATAATATGGTCGCAATAGTTAATCGTAGACCGATGACATTAGGTATTCTAGAGATGCTTGATGCTTATATTGCTCATCAAAAAGAAGTAGTAAAAAGAAGAAGTGCTTTTGATCTTAGAGCCTATGAAAAAAGACTACATATAGTAGATGGATTTTTAAAGATGCTATCTATCCTTGATAAGGTAATTAAGGTAATTAGAGCAAGTAAGAATAAAAGTGATGCTAAAGATAATTTAGTAAAAGAGTTTGATTTTACTGTAGAACAAGCAGAAGCAATAGTTACTTTACAATTATATCGTTTAACTAATACTGATGTAGTTGCCCTAGAAGAAGAAAAGGAAAAACTTGAGAAGTTTATTGCAGCATTAAAGCAAATTCTATCAGATGAAAATAAATTACATGAAGTAATGAAACATGAGTTAAGAAAAATCAAGAAAGAATATTCTCATGATAGAAAAACGGAAATTCGAGATGAGATAACTGATATTAAGATAGATACAACTGACATGATTCCTAAAGAAGACTGTATTGTTGTGGTAACACATGAAGGATATGTTAAACGTAGTTCAATAAGAAGTTATCAATCTAGTGAAGCTACTCCTACTTTAAAAGAGATGGATTATATAATAGGTTTATATGAATTAAATACTTTAGATACTGTTTTAATATTTACTGATTTAGGTAATTACTTATATATTCCAGTATATGAATTTCCTGATTTAAAATGGAAAGACATGGGTAAACATGTAAGTAATATTGTTAAGATGAGTGCGGATGAACATGTAATAGATTGTATTCCTGTTAATGATTTTAATGCAAATAAAGTTATTACTATGTTTAGTAAGAATGGTATGGTTAAAAGATCGTTGCTTAAAGATTTTAAAGTTAATAGATACAATAAACCATTATGTTCAATGAAATTAAAAGGTAATGATTTAGTAGTATCAATAACGGATAAAGTAGGTAGTGAAGTATTTATTACTACACATAATGGTAATGCTTTAAGATATGATATTAATGAGATTGCCGTTGTTGGAGTCAAAGCTGCAGGGGTTAAGGCTATATCTTTAAAAGATAATGATACTGTAACTAGTGGAGATGTTTATAATGGAGAAGACTATGTCTTAGTCCTAACAGATAAAGGGACTGCTAAAAGAGTAAAAGTATCTGAATTTGAGAAAACTAGTAGAGCTAGACGAGGTATCCAGATTATAAGAGATGTTAAAACTAATCCATATCATATTATTAATAGTTTCATTATAAATAATAAGAATAATATAGGAATTCTATTCAAAGAAGATATTGAGTATAAGAAAGTAACTGATATTCCAATATTAGATAGATATTCAACAGGCAATAATCTTTCAAATCAAACAATAAATGGTATGTTTATAGAAAAAGACATTATTAATCCTAAAGAGATTAAAGAAGAAATAAAAGAAGTATCATTAGAGTCTATTGATGATAAAATAATGACAATTGATGATTTTCTTAAAGATTTTGAAAAATAAGTATTGCTAAAAGTAGAAATTAGTAGTATATTTATATTGTAGTATTTTTGCTGTTAGGATACTACGTCGATGAGAGTAAAGCTTTTTGTTTGTTTTTCTCAAAAACAATCACTCCTTTCTGAATAGATTGGTGCTACTGTGGGACCAAGGATAAACTAAACACTTGTAGTTTAATCCTTGGCTTTTTTATTGTAAAAAATTATAATTTATGGTATTATCTTTTGGTAGGTGGTGGTATTATGTTGCCTAATTTATTAGAAGCAAAAAAAAGAACTAATAATAAAGTTAAAAATTATAAATATATTAAAGATGATAAATATAAAGAAGTAGGTAAGAATAAAACATATTATATTAAAACTTATGGTTGTCAGATGAATGTTCATGATAGTGAGAATATAAAAGCACTTCTGGAAGAGATGAGTTTTAGCGAAGTAGACAATATGGAATGTGCTGATTTAATAATACTTAATACTTGCGCGATAAGGGAAAATGCTCACAATAAGGTATTTGGTTTCTTAGGTAGAGTAAAACATTTAAAAGAAACTAAAGATGTTATTACAGGTATTTGTGGATGTATGGCACAAGAAGAAAATGTTGTAAATGAAATTAAAAATAAATATAAGTGGGTAGATATCGTATTCGGTACTCATAATATTTCTGAATTACCACGCATACTTAGTGATAGTATAAACAATAATAAACAAGAAATAGAAGTATTAAGTTGTGAAGGAGATATTATAGAAGATATCCCTGTTAAAAGAGATTCTAAGTATAAAGCATGGGTTAATATTATGTATGGTTGTGATAAGTTTTGTACTTATTGCATAGTTCCATATACTAGAGGAAAACAAAGAAGTAGACGTCCCTTAGATATAATTAGAGAAGTTGAAAAACTAGTTAAAGATGGTTATAAAGAAGTAACACTATTAGGGCAGAATGTAAATGCTTATGGAAAAGATTTAGAATTAAACTATTACATGGGAGATTTACTTAGGGATGTAGCTAAAACAGGAATAGCTAGAGTTAGATTTGTAACAAGTCATCCCTGGGACTTTACAGATGAAATGATTACTATTATAAAAGAATATGATAATGTTATGCCATATATCCATTTACCTTTACAAAGTGGTTCTAATCGTATATTAAAACTAATGGGTAGAAGATATACTAAAGAGTCTTACTTAGAATTATTTAATAAATTAAAAACTATACCTAACGTGTCTATTACTACAGATATTATAGTAGGTTTTCCAGGAGAAACTGAAGAAGATTTTAAAGAAACATTAGATGTAGTTAATACTTGTAAGTATGACTCAGCATTTACATTTATATTTTCACCAAGAGAGGGTACACCAGCTGCTAAAATGAAAGATGATGTATCACTAGATACTAAAAATGATAGGTTACAAAGATTAAATGAACTAGTTAATAAGTATGCAAATCTTAATAATCAAAAATACTTAAATAAGATAGTAGATGTATTAATAGAAGATAAGTCAAATAAAGAAGATTACTTAATGGGATATACAGATACTATGAAATTAGTCAATGTTAAATGTGATACAAAATATCTAGGTAAAATAGTTAAGGTAAAAATTACTGATGTTAAGACATGGAGCCTTGATGGAGAATTAGTCGAATAAATAATTAATAAATATAGGAAAACTTGCACAATGACATGCGGAATAATTGCACAACAAAATATAGAAAATTTGCACAGCAATAAATATTATTAATATATTTAGATGATGCAAAAGAAAACTTTGATACAAGATGAAGATACAGGGAGTTATATATAACAGCATTAAAAAATTAATTTGCACAAATCTAAATTATATGATATTATGTATATAGATGAGGAATACTCATATAATAAAAAAAGGATACGTTTGATGTGCTAATCAGACGCTTCCTCAAAATTTTTTGGGCGGCATCTGAGACAACATTGTTGAATCAGATGCCTTTACTTATCTTACGATAAGTGTTATTATCAGCGATATAATTATTACTAATAATAGAAATATAAAAGTATACAGAATTTTTTCTCTGTTAATATTCTTCATATTTGTCCTCCTATAATATCAAGATAAAGGCCAAAACCCTCTGATAATAATAGAAGGAAGCATCTGAATTTCAAACGTATCCGGTGACATTATAACACAAATGGACAAGCAGTACAATTAAATAGAGGTAAGATATTTGTAAAAGTTTAAGTAAATATATATATTCTTGTTATAAAAAAGACATAAACAATATTCTATCGCTTTAATTGATTTCTAAAAAGTAATTTGCGCAAAACTAAATTATGTGCTATTATGTATATAGATGAGGAAACCTCATATAATAAAAAAGGATACGTTTGAAGTGAGAATCAGACGTCTCCTAACTTAAGGGGCACATCTGAAATAGGCTTATTATATTTCAGATGTTTTTTTCTAATTCTTTGAAATTAGTATAATGATAATTAGAACTAGAATGATTACAACTAAATGTAATTCTCTCTTTGTCATATTATCACATCCTTTCTTAAACCAAACCCCACTAAAGTATAAGCCAATTTTTTTAAGAAAGGACAACATCTGAAATTCAAACATATCCGAGATGTATTATAACACACATTAGATGAGAGGTGCCAATAATGACATGGTAAGATAGTTGTAGAAAATGATAAAATACTCAACAATAGGGTTGATTTTTTTTTTTTTTGTACAATGGTATTAGAAGGCAAGGAGGAGATAAATATAATAATGAGATACCACTAGTGTACATGCTAGAAAAAATATGTTCTAATTTAATTAGAGTTGATGACTACTCAATAGTATATTTTATAGTTATTTGACATGCTATAAAATATAAGTGTGAAAGGATATGATAATAATGTTAAATAATATGTCAAAGAAAAAAAGGAGAGGTTTTACTCTCATCGAATTAGTAGCAGTATTAGTTATTATGGCTATACTTGCTCTTATTGTAACTCCATTAGTTATGAACATAATTAGAAAGGCTAGAATCTCTGCAGACAAAAGAAGTATTGATGCATATGGAAGAAGTATTGAACTAGCAATTGCTTCATATTTGCTTGATACAGGTAAATTTCCAACATCAGTAGATCAACTTACAATTGAGTATAGTGGAAATGAAGTAGTATGTTCAACAACACAAATAAACAGTGATTCATCAGTATATCTAACTGGTTGTAAAGTAAAGAATCGTAATGTAGAAGGATATAAATATGGAAAATATGAAGCTCCAACATATGATACATATTCTATAGGTGATCATATCTCATATAATGGAGTAACTTATTATGTAATTGAAGATAGTAGCACTACTAATGATACAGTAAAATTACTAAAAGAAACTCCATTATTAAAAACAGAGATTGAAGGATATAATATTGATGGGTTAACTGTATCTGGGTCAACATATGGAGAGATACAATATGGAAGTTCAACGGATTATGAAACATCTGCAGTAAAGAAAGTAGTAGATAAGTGGGCAGAAGGTGCAGTTAAATCTGGAGATACCGCAATTGCAAGATTGATTAGTGTTGATGAATTAACAAATAATCTAGGCTATGTATATGACGACATTAATCCAACAAACATTTTTTATGTTTCTACTGAATCAACACCAATCTGGGTATATAATATTCTAGGTTATTGGACAATGTCACCCTTCCTAGACTCATTGTATATTTGGAGAGTTGACTATGATGGCCGTCATATACGGGAATTTGATCCTTCAATTGCTATTAGTACAGTTTGTCCTGTTCTAGAAATTTCAAAAACTGCTGAATTAACTAAAATTGCTTCATAGTTTAATATGTTAGAATAACAATAAGTATGAGTGATAACTAAAATAATAGACTTGTGTTCTATTATTTTTTGTTATGCATATCTTTAATTAGGTGATTTTATGCATACTATAGCTTTTCCTAAACTTGCTGACTATGATATTCCTGCAATGTATTTGTTTAGACATATTACTGATTATAAGATTATTAAACCTATTATTAATTTAAATACTATGGAGACTGGTAGTAAGCATAGTCCTGATTTTGTATGTGCGCCTTTTAAATATACGCTTGGTAGTTTGATTAATGGTCTTGAAAATGGTGCGGATATTCTTTTGCAGTTTGGTGGAGGATGCAGATATGGGTATTATGCATCATTGCAAGAAGAAATATTAAAGAATTTAGGTTATAAATTTAAGATGTATAACTTAGTTACGGCAGGACATACAGATATAAAAAGAATATATAGGCTTATTAAGGAGATTGATCCTAGTATTAAACTTAGGAGAGTATTTAGATACGGAGTAATTGCGCTTACCATGGTTAAGTATATGGATAATATTGATGATTATATTAGAGAAAATATTGGTTTTGAGTGTGAAAGAGGATCTTTTATTAAACTAAAGAAGAAGATGTTAAATGATTTTTCTAAATGTAGAGGATTATTTCATTTAAGAAGATTATATAGAAAGTATAAGAAAGAGTTTAAGAAGATTGAGATTGATAAACCTAAAGACTATATTAAAGTGGGATTAATTGGTGAGTTATATACTTTGATGGAAGATAATGCTAATTATGAGATTGAGTATGAACTTGCGAAACATGGTATTGCGATTAAAAGGTTTACTAATGTTACTTATTTATTACTTAAGAAAAGAAAGAAAGTTCGTAAGTATTTAAAGAAAATGAAGAATATTAAATATAGATTGGGTGCGGATGCACTAGATAATATCTATCATACTGAATATTTATGTAAGAAAGGTTATGATGGTATTGTTCATATAAAGTCTAGTTTCTGTACTCCCGAGATTGGTGCGATGCCACTTATAAATAAAGTAGCCAAAGATTATGATGTACCTGTAATATTCTTTAGTTTTGATACTAATACATCTAAAGTAGGTGTAGAAACAAGAATAGAAGCATTTGTTGATATGCTAAAGATGAAGAAGGAAATGTAAGGGGAGGAATGTAATTGAAGAAATGTTATTTAGGAGTAGATATAGGTTCTATTTCAACAAAGGGTGTAGTTATTGATGATAATAATAATATAATTGCGAAAGAATATATATGGACGGAAGGAAATCCTGTAGGTGCGGTAAAAAAGTTAGTTGGTATTCTAAAAAGTCAGGTAAGTGATGAATATATATTAAAGGGGATTGGTACTACAGGAAGTGCGAGAAAATTAATTGGATTGATGTTAGGTACAGATGTTGTTAAAAATGAAATAACGGCTCATGCCGTAGGAACTACATCTCTTTATCCATCTGTTAGAACAATTCTAGAAATTGGTGGACAAGATTCTAAGATAATAATGCTTAATAATGGAATTATTACTGATTATGCGATGAATACATTATGCGCAGCAGGAACTGGTGCTTTTTTATCTAGTCAAGCTAAAAGAATAGGTGTCGATATTAATGAGTTTGGGGATATGGCACTTGATAGTAACAATCCAGTAAAGATTGCGGCAAGATGTACTGTATTTGCCGAATCAGACTTAATTCATAAAGCACAATCTGGTTATGAGATTAAAGATATAGTTGCAGGTCTTTGTAGAAGTATAGTATTAAACTATTTAAATAATGTTGGTAAAGGTAAAAGGATAAAAGGACCTATTATATTTCAAGGAGGAGTAAGTAAGAATAAAGGGGTAGTTAAATACTTTAAAGAAGTACTTGGTGAAGATATTATAGTTGATGAAAATAGTCATCTTTTAGGGGCACTTGGTATTGCGATTATTTCTAAAAAATATGAGAGTGATAAAGTATATAGTTTTGATGTTAGTGATATTAGTTTTATAACTAAAGGTCATGAGTGTAGTGGGTGTAGTAATAACTGTGAAGTACTAAAGATATATAAGAATGATGAAATGATAGACGCTTGGGGAAATAGATGTCCTAGAGGAGTTAATAGTTAAAACAAAAGCAAGATGCAAATAGTAAATATGCTTGCTTTTTTTGTTTTGAAAATGCTATAATTAGTAATAGATTTGTTAGATAGTTAGGGTGGTTTATAATGAATTCGAAAAGTGTTGATAGAACAAAGATTACGCCTATGATGAGGCAATATTTATCTATTAAAGATGAGAATCCTGGAGTAATTATTTTATTTCGTTTGGGAGACTTTTACGAAGCATTTTTTGAGGATGCAGTACTTGTTTCTCGTGAGTTAGAACTAACGCTTACAGGAAGGTCTGCTGGCTTAGAAGAGAGAGTTCCGATGTGTGGTGTACCGCATCATGCTGTAAATGTATATATAGAAAAACTTGTTGAAAAAGGATATCGTGTTGGAATTTGTGAACAACTAGAAGATCCAAAGGAAGCAACTGGGATTGTAGAGAGAGGTCTTACTCAGATTATTAGTAAGGGTACTGTAATAGATTCAGAATCTCTTGATGAGAATGAATTTAATTATATTGGAAATATTATGGACTTTGATTCTAATTATGGTATTTGTTATACTGATATCACAACAGGTATTATATATGTAAGCTTGCTTAATCATAATAATGTTAATTTAGTTAGTGAAATTGTATCTTTAGGATTAAAAGAAGTTGTAGTAAATGATAAAATAGATAAAAGTATTATTAGTACTTTAAAGAATCAATTTAAGATATCTATTACTTTTAACGAAGGAATAATAGATAATAGTGAATATGAATATATATATGAAGATATTACTGATTATAGATATATTAATACTATTAAGCATTTACTTACTTATATTACTAAAAGTAAGATGATGAATCTATCACATATGCAAAAAGCAATTATTAAAGAGAATAATAAATATTTAAAGATGGATATTCATACTAAGAGAAATCTAGAATTAACAGAGACTTTAAGATTAAAACAAAGACAGTATTCATTACTTTGGTTACTAGATAAAACAAAGACAGCCATGGGTAGTAGGCTTTTAAAAACATATATTGAAAATCCTTTAATAGATATTGATGAAATAAATAAAAGATATGATATAGTAGAAAAATTAGAAGAAGAATTTATTCTTGCGGAAGATTTAAAAGGATTACTATATAATGTGTATGATTTAGAAAGATTAAGTGGTAGAATTGCTTTTAATAATGCGAATGGTAGGGATTTATTACAATTAAAAACATCACTTAGTGTTTTACCAGATATTAATAATATACTTAAATCTATTAATTTTAAAACTATTGATACATTAAGTGATTTATATAAGTTAATAGATGATTCAATATATGAAAATCCTCCCGTAGGAGTTAAAGAAGGATATTTAATTAAAGAAGGATATAATAGCGAACTTGATGAGTTAAAATCACTTCGTACTAATGGTAAAGATTTTATAGCTAAGTTTGAAGCAGAAGAAAGAGAAAAGACTGGTATTAAAACTTTAAAAGTTGGATATAACCGAGTATTTGGTTATTATATTGAAGTATCTAAAGGTATGAAGGATTTAGTCAAAGATGAATATGGTTATGAAAGAAAGCAGACATTAAGCAATTGTGAAAGATATATTTCTCCAATATTAAAAGAAAAAGAAGCGATAATATTAAATGCGGAAGAAAAAATTATTGAGTTAGAATATGAATTATTCTGCAATATTAAAAATGAGATTAAGAAGTATATTCCTAAACTTCAAGAGGTGGCTAAAACTATTAGTGAGATAGATGTATTGTTATCATTTTCTATTGTTTCATCTGAGAATAATTATATAAGACCAACTCTTACTGATAAACATGTTATAAATATTAAAGATAATAGACATGCAGTAGTTGAAAAAGTGTTAGAGAGTGAATATGTACCTAATGATATTATAATGAATGAAGATACTAATATTTTGCTGATTACAGGACCTAATATGGCAGGTAAGTCAACATATATGAGAGAACTTGCAATTACAGTTATTATGGCACAAATAGGTTGTTTTGTACCTGCAAGTGAAGCAACGCAAATGGTATTTGATTCAATATATACAAGAATTGGAGCTAGTGATGATTTAGTATCAGGTAAATCAACATTTATGGTAGAGATGAATGAAGCAAATAATGCGGTACAGAATGCAACAAACAAATCATTAGTATTATTTGATGAATTAGGGCGTGGTACTGCAACTTATGATGGGATAGCTTTAGCTCAAGCAATTATAGAATATATTCATGATAATATAAATTGTAAGATGTTATTTTCTACTCATTATCATGAATTAACTGAGTTAGATAAAAAGTTAAAGTATTTAAAAAATGTTCATGTTAGTGCTTATGAAGAAGATGGCAAGATTACCTTTTTACACAAAATAAAAGATGGTAGTGTTGATAAAAGTTATGGAATACATGTAGCGCGTCTTGCAGATTTACCTTCTAAACTTATTAAAAGAGCAGATGAAATACTTACTCATTACGAATCAAAAAAAGAAAAAAAAGAGATTGTTCAAGAATCATTAATTTTTGATACAGAACCTAGTTTAGTAGAAGAAGAGATAAAAAAACTAGATTTACTTAATATGACGCCGTTAGATGCATTAAATACATTATATAAATTAAAAGAAAAACTTTAAAAAAAATAGTAAATGTGATATTATGTTTATAGCATAGTGAGGGATATAATGAAAAAAAATGGTTTTACTTTGATAGAAATGTTATCTGTGATAGTAATTGTAAGTATAATTGCGCTAGTACTTATACCTATAGTTTCTAAAAATATAAAAGATAGTAAAGTTAATGTATATAATAATTTAATAAACAAAATGCTTGGTGCAACAAGTGATTGGATGATTAAAAATACTGACTTGTTACCAAGTGATGGAGAGAGTATTAGTATTACTTTAGGAATGTTACAATCAGAAGGTTATATAAGTACTGATTTAAAAAATCCAAATACTGATAAATTATTTCCTGCTGATATGGTAATTAATATTAGTTATGTTAAAAGTAATAGAAATAATCCAAAACTTACTAATGGTAAGTATAAAGGAGATTATTCTATTGTAGTTGATGTTAATAGTGGCACTGAAATTAAAGATATTGATGATGAATATACTGTAGTTGAATTAGGTGCGAGTGATAATGATGTAGATACTATAATTTATAAAGATAAAGAGAATAACGATATTACACTTAGAGAATATAGTTTGCAATTTATAAGTAATGGATTAAATGTTGAAAAAGTTGATTCAAGTAAAGTAGGAATATATTATGTATATTATTCTAAAATAGGCGGAGATAAAAAATTTACTAGAGTATTTAATGTTGCTGATACAACACTTCCAGAAATAGTATTCCCAGAAAATGATACTGTAAGTACAAGTATTTCTTCCTTTGATTTATACGATAATGTTGAATGCAATGATAATAGTAATATCTGTAAATTAATGATTACTGAAGGTGAGAATGAATTCTACGAGGCTTTAAGTAATAAAGAGACAGGTAACTATGTAGTTAAATATCAAGCAACTGATGGATATAATAATTCAACAACTAAGAAAAGAGTAATAGAAATTACTGAATAAAGTACGAGAAATCGTATTTTTTTCTAATTTACATCTTTAATTATACATGTTATAATTGTCTTAGTTAGAGGAGGGTATATGACTGTACATAACGAAGCTAAAAAAGAGGATATTGCGAAAACTGTATTAATGCCAGGGGATCCAATGAGAGCAAAAATGATTGCCGAAAAGTATTTAGATGATTATAAACTTGTTAATAGTGTTAGAGGAATGTATGCTTATACAGGATTTTATAAAGGTAAGAGAATTACTGTTATGGCATCTGGTATGGGAATACCTAGTATTGGTATATATTCATATGAACTTTATAAATTTTATGATGTAGATAATATAATTAGAGTAGGTTCATGTGGTACTTATATTAAAGATTTAAATCTATATGATGTCGTAGTTGCGTATGATGCGTATTCAGAGTCTACTTATGCTAAAGATTTTGGTGATAATAATTCTATTATGAAATGTAGTGACAAATTATATAGTAGCTTTAAAGATATGGCAAATAAAAATAATATAAAAGTAACAAGTGTTAGAGCGCACTCTAGTGATTCTTTTTATGCAGATATTAACATAGATGATTTAGTTAATAATAAAGGTTGTAGTGTAGTAGAAATGGAAACATTTGGACTATATTTTAATGCTAAATATTTAAATAAAAACGCATTAGCTATATATACAGTATCTGATAATTTAATAACTAAAGAAAAAGCAACAACCGAAGAAAGGCAAAATTCATTTACAGAAATGATAGAATTAGCCTTGGATGTTGCAATAAATTTATAAATATAGTTCATACTAAGAAAAAGGAGGTAACATGAAATACCGTAAAATAAAGACACAAGCCTATAATTTACATGTTATTAAAACCAAAAAGTTTAAAACTATTACTGTAGAGGTGTGTTTTAAAAGCAAATTAGATAAAGAAGAAATTACTTATCGTAATTTACTAATAAATACTTTATGTGAAGCATGTGATAAATATAAAACCAAAAGAGAGATGTCAATCGCAACAGAAGACTTATATGAATTATCTTATCAAGCAACGAATTATATATCTGGTGCTTATAATGTTATGTGTTTTGATATAACTTTTTTAAATGATAAATATACGGAGGATGGTAATTTTGAATCATCCTTAGATTTTCTATGCGAAATTTTATTTAATCCACTTGTTGAATCTTCTTATGCATCAACTAGATTTAATAAGAATAATTTTGAACTATCCTATAAATTACTTGAAGAAAATATTAAATGTGTCAAAGAAAATCCTACTTTATATTCTAAAATGCGTTTATTTGAAATAATGAGTCCTAATAGTATTCACTCTTATAGAAGTTGCGGCTATATAGAAGATTTAAAGAATGTTACTGCATCAAAGCTATACAACTATTATTTAAAAATGTTAAAAACAGATATATTAGATATATTTGTAATAGGAGATATTAGTGAACCTCGAGTTAGAAAAGCAATAACTGATAGATTTAAAATACGCACATTAAAGAAGAAGAGTGAATCACATTTTGTTAGTATGAAAAGAACTAGATTATTTCCTAAAAAAGTAGTAGAGGATATATCTTTATTACAAAGTCAGTTAGCGCTAGGATATAAATTTGATAAAACAAGTTTGTTTGAAAGAAGATATGTTTTAAATGTCTTATCTTATATACTAGGTGGAGGGCCAGACTCTAAGTTATTTAAAGATGTAAGAGAGGCAAATTCACTTTGTTACTCTATATCATCTAGAGGTGTTCCCCTTAATAATGCACTAGTCATAAGTGCGGGAATATCAGCTAAAGATTTTAAAAAAGCTGTAACTTTAATAAAGAAAAATGTTAAAAGTATTCATCAAGGGGAATTTAGTGAAGATGATATCATGAAGGCTAAAGTTACTTATATGAATTCTATTAAAGAGTTAGAAGATAATCCACAAAATTTACTTAGTATGTATACTGGAATGGAATATTTAAAAAGTGATGATATTGATGGTAGAATTAAAAAAATAAGTAAAGTAAGTAAAAAGGATGTAATAAAGTTGGCTTCTAAATTGCACCTAGATGTTATATACTTATTGAAAGGAGATAATAATGAAGACTAATCTTGAAAAGATGGATCTTACAATGTATTATGAAAAACTAGATAATGGTCTTGATGTTTATATTGTTCCTTTTGATAAAGTTAATAGTGTATATGTAACATTTTCAACTAAGTTTGGTTCTATTCACGATGAATTTATTCCTTATGATAGATCAAGTATGACTAAATTTCCGTTAGGAATTGCCCACTTTTTGGAACATAAACTTTTTGAACAAAAAAATGGAGTAGATCCTTTTACTTTCTATTCAGAACGTGGAAGTGATGCGAACGCTAATACATCTAATTTTAAAACAACTTATCTATTTAGTGGGACAAATTTTTTTGATGAAAATTTAAATTATTTACTTGATTATGTACAAGAACCTTATTTTACTGATGAGAATGTTGAAAAAGAAAAAGGAATTATTGAACAAGAAATTAGAATGTATGAAGATAGTCCATATTATAAATTATATGATAGAATACTTTATAACACATTTAAAAATCATCCTATTAAATATCCAATTGCTGGTACTATTTCAAGCATCAAAAAAATAACTAAGAAAGACTTATATACGTGTTACTACACATTCTATCATCCATCAAATATGTTTTTAGTTATTACTGGTAATGTGGATGTTAAAGATGCATTATCAATAATTAGATCTAATCAAGAAAATAAAGTATTTAAACCGTATAAAGAAATTAAACTAAAAGAATATGATGAACCAGATAGTGTATGTACAAAAATTGGTTCTTGCGAGATGGCTATTGAAGTTCCTAAAGTATCAATTGGCTATAAGATTAGAAATAATACTAAATTAAGTATTAATAAGTTTAAAGCGTATATAGGCATGTTTTTTGATATCAAGTTTGGTTCTGTATCGTTATTTAATGAGACTATAAAAAAAGATAATCTTGCTACTTTAGATATGGATATTACCTTAGTAAATACAGATAAACATGTTTTAGTAATACTAAGTAACGATACAAATAATTCTAAAGAATTAATTAATAGAATAGAGAGTGAATTAGAAGATAGAACTATATTAGAAACTGATTTTAATAGAAAGAAAAAAGTAAAGAAGAGTTCGGTGATATATAAGAGTGATAGTATATATGCAATTAATAATAAAATAATGGCTAATATTATTAATGAAGGTAGTGTTATTACGGATGAACATACGTATATAGATTTGCTAAATTATGAAGAAATGGTTAATACAATTAACAATATAGATTTAAATAATAAGACTATATACAACATAAATAAGAAAAAAGATTGATTTATAAGGAAATTTATGATAAATTATTAAGCGGAGGAAATATGAAAACATTATTAATTATAGTATCAATATTAATTATTGCTTTAGTATTATTGCAAAGTAGTAAAGCAGAAGGTGCATCAAGTATTATAAGTGGTGGAAATGATGCATTATTTCAAAATAGAAAAGAACGTGGTGGAGAGTTATTTATAACTAGACTTACGGCAGTTCTTGGAGTAGCTTTTTTAGTGCTTTGCATAATACTATAAAATAAAAAAAGTTAGTACTATATACTATCTTTTTTTTTGTTTGTTTGATATAATTAATTAAGAATAAGACTAGAGATTAGGTGATTCTATGAATAGAAAAGGGCAAGCATTAGTAGAATTTGTAATAATTATGCCAATATTTATATTTATTGTACTTGCTATGTTTGATATAGGTAATATAATTATTAAAAAATATGAACTAGAAAATAACTTAGATACAATAGTTAATATGTATTTAGAAAATAAAAATGAAGAAGTAGAGTACTATGTTAAAACTATTGATTCTAAGGTTAAGTATGATGTTGGCACTACTTATAATGTAGTAACTTTATCTAAGAAAGTAAAAGTAATAACGCCTATAGTGAGTCAAGCATTAGGTAAGTCATATGAAATTAGTGCGAAAAGGACTGTAATGATTGATGACAAAAATGAATAATAAAGGACAAGTACTTGTTGCGTTTATTCTAATGATACCAATAATCCTAATGCTTACGATATGCATTGTTGATGTAGGATTACAAAGTATAGAGATTAGAAGAATTGATAATACAGTTAGAAATAGTGTTAAATATGGAATAAAGAACTTAGATAAAGAAAATACTGAAGCTACTATGAAAAGTCTTATTATGGATAATCTAAAAAATATAGATGATGCAATTATTACTGTAGATATTGATAATAATTATGCTAAAGCTACAGTTACGGTAAAATATAAAGGTCTTATTAATATTACTAATAAAACTATAAAAATAGGTTATTATGCAAGTATTAAAGATGGAAAGATAGAAATTAATAAGGAGAGATAATATGGCAGTTACTAAAGGAAAAATTATAACTATAACATCTGTTAAAGGAGGAGCTGGAAAGACTACTTTTTTACTAAGTCTTGCTAATATTTATAATAAAAATAATAAGAAAGTACTTATTATCGATAATGATTTATTCTCAGGCGATATAGAAACTATATTAAATCAAGAAAGTAAAAAAGATATATATGTATTATTTGAAGATATAACTAATAATAATTTCTATGATATAGATGATTATATAACTAATTATTCTGAGAATATAGATTTTATATCTGCTCCTCATGATCCAAGGTATGCTTCTAAAGTTAGAGGTAATTTCTTGAATTTATTATTTAATAGAGTGTCTAGTAAGTATGATGTAATACTAGTAGATACAAATCACGTATTAAATGAAATTAATTTAGTTACCATGGATCATAGTAATGAAATAATATATCTTATGAATAATAATAGTATGAACTTAAAAAATATGCGTACAATGATATCAATATTCTCAGATATGCGTCTTAATAATTATAAAATAATATTATATGAAGCAAGAGATAAGGGGAAAACAATATTCAATAAGTTTGATATTAAATCATTAATTAAAGATAATATAGACTATATTATTCCAAGTGATTACTTTAATAAAGATATAGATAAGTATATTGTAGATGGTAAAATATTTGAGATGATTAATAAGTTACAAAAAGGAAAAACAGGTAGAGTATTTGAAAAAATTGCTCTCGATTTAATAAAGTAGGTGAAACATGAATTCTAGAAACTTTGTAGATGAATTTAATATAACTAGTAATATCGATGAGAATATGGATGTTACTGATTATGAGAGGTTTGAGAATAAAGAACTTTTAGATTTACTTAGAAGTAAAATAATACAGAATTTAATCGATGATAATATTAATAATCAAACTGATATAGAAGCATTTATTAAAGAAGAAATTGAAAATTCTTTAAAAGGTTATGACTTAAATGTTGAAGAACGTAGTTATATCTATAATCTAATTGAAAACGAGGTTAATGGTTATGGACCTATTACTGAACTTTTAAAAGACAATACAATTACTGAGATTATGGTTAATGGTAAAGATGAAATATATATTGAATTAGATGGTAAAGTAGTTAAAGATGATAGTATATCATTTATAAATGATTCACATATTATAAGAACTATTCAAAGACTAATTCAACCAATCGGAAGAACTATAGATACATCATCTCCAATGGTAGATGCCCGTCTTGCTGATGGTTCACGTTTAAATGCTGTAATTCCACCATTATCATTAAAAGGTCCAGTACTTACTATTCGTAAGTTTAAACCAGATTTAGCTAACATTGATGATTTCTTAAGAAGTGGTGCGCTTACTAATGATATGGCATTATTCTTACAGGCATGTGTTAAAGCAAGATTAAATATTATTGTATGTGGTGGTACTGGTGGGGGTAAAACTACATTACTTAATGTACTTTCTTCATTTATTAATGATGATGAGAGGATTATCACAATAGAAGATGCGGCTGAATTAAAATTGCATCAGAACCATGTTATTTCTCTAGAAACTAGAATGACTAATTATGAAGGAGAAGGAGAGGTAACTATTAGAGATTTAGTTATTAACTCACTACGTATGAGACCTGATAGAATAATAGTTGGAGAAGTTCGTGGAAAAGAAGCGTTTGATATGTTACAAGCCATGAATACTGGACATTCTGGCTCTTTAACTACAATGCATGCCAATAGTCCTGCTGATGCACTTAATAGACTTGAAACATTAGTACTTATGGCAGGAATGGAAATACCTGTTGGGGCGATAAGAGAGTATGTAGTAAATGCTATCAATATCGTTGTTAATATATCAAGACTTACTGATGGAAAAAGAAAGATTACAAGCATATGCGAAGTTACAGGTTTTGATGGAGAAGATATTAAACTAAATGAAATATTCTCATTTGATCAAAAAGGTATTACTGATGAAGGAGAGGTATTTGGTTCATTTAAAACACATAAAATGCCTAAGATAGTAAGTAAGATTGAATCAAAAGGAATTAAAGATATTAAAAAAATATTTGAGTAGGAGTTTAAATATGAAAAAATATTATTTATATTAGCATTTATTATTTCTGTTGGATATATTAGTGCATATACAGAATATAAAGTAGGAGATGAAGTCACATATAACGGAATAGAATTTTATGTAATAAAAAATAGTAGTTCAAGTGAATCAACAGTAACATTATTAAAAGTAGAGCCGTTAAGTTATTCAGAGGTACAAATATATAGTTCTGGAACGGTGGCAAGCATAGATGATGATAATGGATATGGAGCAATGAAATATCATGTAAATAGTAATGCATATGATGATTCATATATAAAAATAACAGTAGATGCTTGGAAGGTTGCAGAAGTTCCAGAAGCACTTGAAGCAAGATTAATAACAGTAGATGAAATATTAAGTTTAGGATATGAACTTGATACAGAGGCAACATCTGAAAGTTATGTAAAAATCGAATCTACACCAAGTTGGGTATACAACAGCGATTATTGTTATTGGACAAGTAGTTCATATGCTGATTCTACGTCTGATGTCTGGTTTATTGACAATGGTGGCATGCTTTACGGTAACAATGTTGGTATCTACTACGTTGTTCGCCCAGTTATAACACTTTCTAAAATTGCTCTTGGCAATGAAGTTGAAAGTATTGTAGATATTAATAGCAATCATAAAAGTGAAATAAATAAAAACGATAATGAGATTAGTCAGATTAAATCAACAGTGAAAGTTGATAATACATATATGAGAAATTCAATAATTACAATAATTATAGGATTTATTATTGCAAGTGCAAGTATATTTATATTATATAAATTAAGAAATAAAGTAAAATAAAAAGGAGTGAGGTTATGAATGAGGTTGGAACACTTAATATAATAGAAAGTGAGCTTGCTAATAAAGATATTGTAGTTACTTATGTTCCAAATACATTTGTAACTAGTTATGAGTATACTATATATAAAGATGATGTAGTATATAAAAATATTAGTGTTGATAATGGTGATAAATCTAATATTAAGTTAGATAAGACAGGTAATTATAAAATTAGTATTAAGGCTATTACTTTAAAGGGAGATGCTACTTATGAAACTGGTATTTATAAGATAGATAAAGAAGCTCCTACAATTGAGGTTAGTAAGTATAATTATACTATATCTCCTGGTGAGAATATTGACGTTTTAAAAGATGTTAAGGCTACTGATAATATTGATGGAGATATAACTAAAAGTATTACAACTAATAAAGATACCTTAAATTTAAAATCATTTGGATCTAAGAAGTTAACTTATACAGTAGTAGATGCTGCAGGAAATATTGCTACTAAAGATATAACTATTAATGTTACTTATCAAGATTACCTACTTAATTTTAATCAGATTATACTAATTATTGGATTAGTGGGATTACTAATATTCTTACTTGTATTAAATAGAGTAGTAATACTAGAAAAAAGATTTGTTAAATACACAGTAAATCCTCTAAGAGATCATACTAAATCTATCTTTGATAAGATTGGAATAAAATTACAAAGTATTGCTTATCGTATTAGTGATTCGCTTGATAGATTTGAAAGTGCAAGGAAAGGTTCTAAGAGATATCAAAAATATGTTGATGCCTTTAGTAATAATAAATATAGTGCGATAGATTTTATATCTATGAAAATAATTACGGCATTTACATTCTTAATTGCAACCATAATAATACAAACACTTCGTTTTAGAATACTTAATATATTTGAACTAGTTATACCTATGGTAATCGGATACTTTATATTAGATATTATATATGCATATAAGTATAATAAATATCGTAAGAAGATAGAAAAAGATTTACTACAAGCAATTATTATTATGAATAACTGTTTTAAATCAGGTAGAAGTATCACTCAAGCAATTAATATTGTAGCAGAACAATTAGATGGAGCAATCTCTGATGAGTTTAAGAAAATGAGCTTAGAATTATCATTTGGACTAGAAATTGAAGTAGTATTTGATAGGTTTGCAAAAAGAATAAAACTAGAAGAAGCTGCATACTTAACTAGTAGTTTATCAGTATTAAATAAAACAGGTGGTAATATTATTAAAGTATTTACATCTATTGAAAAAACACTATTTAATAGACAAAAACTTAATCTTGAGTTGAAATCTCTTACAGGTAGTTCTAGAATAATTATGTATGCTCTAACTGTTATGCCGATATTATTTGTCCTTGTAATTAGTTTTATTAATAAAGACTATTATGCACCATTATTTACTTCTCCGCTAGGATTTATAATAATAGGTATAATACTTGTATTATACGTTACTTATATAATTGTTGTAAGAAAGATAATGAAAGTAAGGATGTGATTGTATGCATAATATAATGGAAAAAATTTATTTAAAAAAAGATATAGAAAATATTCAAAGAAAGATTAATATGCTTGGTAAAACTAAATGGGATGCAGTAGGGTTTATTAACTTAAGAGTATTTACTACTATTCTTTTTACACTATTCCTAATATTTGTAACTAATATTTCATATCTTTTATTACCATTACTTGTAATACTGTATTATTTTAGTTTTTATCATATACTTATTACAAGAAAGTTAAAAATTAGAGAACAGAAATTAGATAGAGAAGCACTTTATTATTTTGAAGTATTAACACTTACCCTTGAATCTGGTAAAAACTTACAAAATAGTTTGGAGTTAACTTGCAAAAATGTACACAGTGAACTATCAAGTGAATTTGAGCGTAGTCTAAATGAGGTTAAAGTAGGTAAATCATTAATAGAAGCATTATCAGATATGCAATCAAGAATTCCTTCTGAAAATATTAATAACATTATTATGAATATTATGCAAACTAACTACTTTGGTAATAGTATAATAGATACTATGAATAATCAAGTAGATTACCTAAGAGAAAAACAAATATTAGATATTAAGGGTCAAATTAATAAAATACCTAATAAGATAAGTATAGTATCAGTATTATTTATAGTACCACTTATACTATTATTAGTATTAGGTCCTTATATTATTAATTTTATAGGTAGATAAAAACAATAAATGCTCTTGCTTATATATAGCCATATATTATATAATAAGTAAAAGAAAAGAAAGGAAGTAATAATATGAAATATTATTTAGCTGGAATAAAAGGGACTGGTATGAGTGCACTTGCGCTTCTACTTGATGATTTAGGTTTTGAGGTAGTAGGTTATGATGATGCAAAAGAACATAGATTTACAGAAGATAAATTAGTTGAACGTGGTATTAAGATTTACAACGAAGAGAATGATTGTATGGATAAGGATACAATTGTTGTATATTCTCCCGCTTTAAAACTTGATACTCATCCTGAATTAATAAAAGCGAAATCTATGGATTTAAAAATATATGAGTATGAAGAAATGTTAGGTAAGCTTACTAAGACATTTGATACTATATGTATATCAGGGTGTCATGGTAAAACTACTACAACATCTATGCTTAGTCATATATATATGGATATTGATAATTGTAATTATATAATTGGTGATGGTAGAGGACATGGTACAAAAGATTCTAAAAGATTTATCTTAGAAGCATGTGAGTATAGAAGACATTTTCTTCACTATGATCCAGAATATGTAATTATTACTAATATTGATTTAGATCACACTGATTATTATAAAGATATAGATGATATGATTAGTGCATATCAAGAATTTGCTAATAAAGCAGATAAAATGGTTATAGCATGTGGAGATGATCAATACACCCATTCTCTAGAAGTAACACCATCAATTTATTACTATGGATTAGATGAAGATAATGATATTAAAGCTATTAATGTAGAATATAGAAATGATGGAACAGAGTTTGATGTTATTATTGAAGATGAATTCTATGGACATTTTGATCTTCCATTATTTGGTAAGCATATGCTACTTAATGCCCTTGCAGTAATTGCGGTGTGTCATTATGAGAGAATGAATGCTAAAGAAGTTGCTAAGTCTTTAAAAGCATTTAAAGGTGCAGAAAGAAGATTTAAAGAAGAATTTATTGGAGATGATGTAATTATTGATGATTATGCTCACCATCCAGCTGAAGTTAAAGTAACAATTAAAGCTGCAAGGCAAAAATATCCTGATAAAAAAATAATTGCTGTATTTAAACCTCATACTTTCTCACGTGTAGAAGAATTTGCAGAACAGTTTGCTCAAAGTTTAAATCTTGCTGATAAAGCATACGTTATGGATATTAACTATGATAGAGAGGATCCTAATGATTATCCAGGTATTACTCCATATACAATAATTGATAAACTTAATAATGGCGATTATATTGAGCGAGGTCAAGCTGAAAAATTATTAGAATATGATAATGCAGTAGTATTATTTATGAGTAGTAAAGAAATATATTTCTTAGAAGATGAATATAAGAAATTATTAGAGAAAAAAATAGACAATAAAAAAACGATATAAGTAAATTTATATCGTTTTAGTTTGTGTTATTATTTATCTTGTGGAATAAATGGTACTACAATTGCAACAATTAAACCAACTAAAATTAGAATTGCACCGATAGATACTGATACTCCAGCTAGAGATGTTCCACCTGATACTTTTGAAACATTAATAATATCATATATTGTAACTAATGCAGCAATTCCAGAAGGGATAACACTAAATTTTTCTTTCTTTAGAAAAACTAATACACCTGCAACTATAGCCGCAATTATAACAATAATTCCATCACGTCCACCATCTATATAATTAATAGATTGTGAGTATCCAAATACAGATACTTTGGCAAATGGCATAAAACATGCAATAATTACAAGTGCTAATCCACCAAGTGTAATCCACATACGATTTTTCTTAATGAAATCCATCAAACTAACCTCCTTTACTATCTATAGTATATAATATTTATTAAAAAAAATCTACATAATTTAATATTTTAATTTTAAATAATTCATTGTATAATAGTTATAGAAAGAAGGTAAATTATGAAAATAGTTACTATGGATGGAAATGAAGCGGCAAGTTATACATCATATTTTTTTACGGAAGTGTCAGGCATATATCCAATTACACCATCAAGTCCAATGGCAGAAAATACAGAGAAACTTTCTAATAAAGGAGTTAAGAATATTTTTGGTGATACTGTAAAATTAGTAGAAATGCAGTCGGAAGCAGGAGCAGCAGGTTTTATACATGGTGCACTACAAAGTGGTGTTTTAGCAACCACATATACAGCTTCACAGGGATTGCTTCTAATGATACCTAATATGTATAAAATAGCAGGAGAAATGTTACCAGGAGTAATCCATGTTGCTGCACGCTCTTTATCAACTCATGCCTTAAGTATCTTTGGTGATCACTCTGATATATATGCTGCAAGAAGTACAGGATTTTGTATGCTTGCATCATCATCAGTACAAGATGCCGCAATATTATCGGCTGTTGCTCATCTATCTAGTATTAAATCATCTCTTCCCTTTATGCATTTCTTTGATGGATTTAGAACTAGTCATGAGATAAATAAAATAAAATTATTAGAGAGTGATGATTATAAAGATTTAATAGATTATGAAGCAATAGATAAATTTAGAAAACGTAGTTTAGTAGATAATATTAAAACAGTAGGAACTAATCAGAATGATGATATATATTTTCAATGTGTAGAAGCAAAGAATAATGATTATAATAGTGTTGCTGATATAGTAGAATACTATATGAAAGAAATAGGCAAAAAAGTTGGGATTGATTACAAGCCATTTAATTATTATGGAAGTAAAACAGCTAAAAAAGTAATAGTTGCTATGGGCTCAGTTTGCGAAACTATAAATGAATATATTGATAAAATTGATAGTAGTGTAGGTTTAATAGAGGTACATTTATATCGTCCATTTAGTATTAAGCATTTATTTAATGTACTACCTAATAGTGTAGAGAGTATAGCAGTTCTTGATAGAACTAAAGAACATGGTAGTATTGGTGAACCTTTATACTTAGATATAGTAACTGCCTTAAAAGATAAATCTATTAATATAGTTGGAGGTAGATATGGACTGTCTTCTAAAAACACGACGCCTTCTGATATAGCTGCAATTTATTCCATGTTAGATAATCCGATTAGTAACTTTACTGTAGGTATAATAGATGATGTTACTCACTTTTCATTAGATAAAATAGATACAGTAATTGATGATACAGAAGATATACTAATATATGGCTACGGCTCTGATGGTATGGTTAGTGCATCTAAATCATTAATTAAATTAATAGGAGATAACACTGATAATTATGTTCAGAGCTATTTTCAATATGATTCTAAAAAATCTGGAGGAGTTACTGTATCTCATTTAAGAATAAGTGATTCTATAATTAGAAAAACATATTATGTAGATAATCCTAGTATACTTGTTATTAGCAAGGATAATTATTTAAATGATTTTAATTTAGTAAAAGATATAAAAGAAAATGGTATATGTATAATTAATACTATAAAGAATGAAGAAGAATTAAATGATTATATGAAATCTAGTATTAAAGATATACTAATTAAAAGAAATGTTAAAGTATATACAATTAATGCTTATAAAATAGCCTTCGAGGTTAATTTAAAAGATAAGATAAGTATGATTATGGAATCAAGTATTATTAGTTTAACTAACTTTTTAGATAAAGAGACTATGTTTAAATACTTAATAGAAGATATTAGAAATAAGTTTAAAAGAAAAGGTAAAGAGGTAATAGATGCCAATATTAAAGCTATTAGTCTAGTACCTGATTATATTAAGAAAGTTAATATTACTAATAGTAATAATGTAGATGAAGATTCTAAAAATTTTTATGAAAAAATCATGAAAAGAGAAGGTAATAGTATACCAGTATCAGAATTTATGAGTGTTCGTGATGGATCGTTTAAAAATGGCATAAGTAATTCTAATAGTAATTTAGAAATAACACCTATTTGGATTAAAGATAATTGTATTAACTGTAATCAGTGTAGTATTGTTTGTCCACATGGCGTAATTAGACCATTTGTATTAAGTGAAGAAGAGTATGAGAGTGCTCCTGATTATATTAAAGATTATGTAATTCCATCGTTAGATAAAAAAGGATATTTTGCACTAGCATTTTCATTAAATAATTGTACTGGATGTATGAGATGCGTAAATGTTTGTCCTGGTTTAAAAAATGTAAAAGCTCTTGCACCAACTAGTGATAGTATTACTAATCATTATCAAAAAGTATATGATTATTTAGAGAGTAATGTAAGTGTTAAAGAATATAATAGAAATACTCTAAAAGGTAGTCAATTTATAGATGCTAAATTTAAATATCCAGGTTCATGTCAAGGCTGTGGAGAAACATCATATTTAAAACTACTAACACAATTATTTGACAATTTAATTATTGCAAATGCAACTGGGTGCTCGAGTATATATGGTGGGATAGTTCCTAGTATGCCTTATAATATTCCATGGGCAAGTAGCTTATTTGAAGATAATGCAGAATATGGATATGGTATGAGTGTATCTATAAATAAGATTAGAAATAGAATAAAACATATTATGGAAGATAATATGAATAATGAAAATAGTGAGTTATTTAAACTATGGTTAGATAACTATGATGATTATAAGACTACTAAATATGTACATGATAATTTGACTGATAATATACCTAGTGATTTAAAAGATATCAAAGAATATATTATTAAAAAATCAGTATGGTGTATTGGTGGTGATGGTTGGGCATATGATATAGGATATGGCGGAATAGATCATGTTCTTGCAACCAATGATGATATAAATATCTTAGTTCTTGATACAGAAGTATATTCTAATACTGGAGGTCAAGCAAGTAAATCTACTAACTTAGGTACACTTGCAGAGTTTGCTGATACTGGTAAAAAAACATATAAAAAAGATTTAGCGCGTATGTGTATGAATATACCAAATGTATATGTTGCTCAAGTATCTATGGCTAATCCTAATCAGGTAATACGTGCTTTAACTGAAGCAAATGCTTATAATGGACCTAGTATAGTTATTGCATATTCTGTATGTATTTCACATGGTATTAAAGGTGGTATGACTAATAGCTATGAAATAGAAAAGTTAGCTCTAGAATCAGGATACTTTCCAACATTTAGATATCATCCAGTAAATGGATATAAATTTGATAGTAAGAATATTGATTTTGATAAATATCGCACTTTTGTAGATAAACAAACTAGATTCAGTTTAATAAGTAGTAATCAAGAATTATATGATAAATGTTTAAATCAATTAAAGGATAGATATAATTATTATAAAGAGTTATAAAATGTTATTTGTAAAAGCCTAGTATGAAATCTGCATACTAGATTTTTTCTTTACACATTTTATTGTTAAATCAATTATTTTAGTGTATAATTAGTTAAGAATTGAGTGATTATATGGAAGAATTAATATTACCAGGAGAGATAGAAGAAATAGAAGTATTATATGAAATAGATAAAGAAGAGATGGATATCTCTGACTATAAGTTGGGTGATTAGGATGTATGATATAAATAATATATTAAATATATTTAGTAATTATGTTAATTCTAGAACTGTTTTAGAACCACCTACTAAGGCTGAAATTATTGATAAGTTATGTACTTTGGGTGTTGATAATCCTGGTGTTGATAATACTGATAGTGTAAATAAGATTGTAAAATCTGTTATGAATAGTGTAAAGAAGTATGAAAACTATTTTACTAGTAGAAATAAAGAGGTTAATATTAAGTTTTTAAGTGCGATTAATGGAGGTTATCATTTAATTAATGTGTTTTTTAATGATGACTCTATTCCTGGTGTACTTGAGGGAATTAATATTATAATACCGGTAAAGGGGGATAAGTTAATTAGTGTTATTCCGTTTATTTATAAACATTTACTAAGTAATAGAATTAGTTTTACATCTAAAATATCAATGTTTAATAGGAGTGATAATTTAATTGTTGATGTTTATACGATGGAAGATGCAATTAGTTTAATTAATTTTTGTAATGATAAGTTTAAAACAGAGCTAGGAATGGTTAATCCTTTTATTGCTAAACTAGGTAATGTAGGCGTTTGTCGTGAACTTAATGGTCGAAGTTATAATCAAGGTGTTGCGGGATTATTAAATGAATATATTGAAGAGTGTATTTTAAAACAAAGAAAGAAAGCTTATGATGCGATTGATTTTCAAAACTTTGTGCAAGAGATGTATGAGAATGCAGATAATTATTTAGATAAGAATATGTACTACATAACTAGTGTATCTCTATATTCTATATTAACTAATGATAATATTCTAAAGTATTTAAAAACAGATATTAAACTTACATTTGATTATGATAATTATTATAAGTACGAAGCTGTTAATATTACTGGGGCTAATGAGTATTTATATAGTGGCAAAGTAATTAATAAAGATACTGATTATATATGTTGGGTAAAACTACAAGCATTAAATTGTTTAAACAAAATATATGAAGAACAGTATCAAGTAGGTTTTACTCGTAATACTATAGTTAATCATAAGTTTACAAGTAAGTTACTTGAACAATTAGATTATATACTAAAACCAAATTCTAGTTATAATATTAAGATTAATTATAAAGACTCTGAAATTTATAAATTGCTTCCATATTTATATGGTTATGTTGCTTATAAGTATAAATCATGTAATATAGAAGAGGTAAGAAAGTTAGTTGATGATATTAATAGAACGATGATTATTGAAAAGGGAATACTAGATAATAAGTATTATTATTTACAAGATAATGGGAAGATTGTATCTAGTGTACCTATTATTAATATGAATGATGGTAGTGTAGTTATAGATGTAATAGATGAATCTAGTATGATGAGTAATATTACTATTATTAGAAAAGGTAAAAAAGAAAAGTTTTTAAATGTTTATATCAAAGTAGATTATGAATTACTAAAGAGTAATCGTACTTATTATGGTAGAATTTATAGATATAAAGTAGGAAGGATGCTACTTAATGATTCTAGAAATAAAGAAGCATTGGAACTTAGAAAAAAAGATTTTTCATCTCTTTTCTTAAGTTTATAAATATGATAAAATTAGTTTGGAGTTGATTATGTGAAGAAATTTATAATTATATTATTAATGTGTTTAGTACTATGTGGATGTGGGTGTAGTAAGAAGAAAACTACAACTAAAAAGGTAGAAGAAAGTGCGATAGGTAATGAAGATGTTAGTTATACATTAAAAATTACTTGTGGTGATAAAAGTAAAGAATCTAATGTTGTATTAAACAAAGATAAAACTGCTACATATGAATTATATGAGTGTAATAATGATACATTAGAACTTACAACAGGTAGTGGTGCTTACAAAGTAAGCGGTTCTAAAGTTACTATTACTGGTAGTTATTCTGAGATTGTTAATATTAATGTTAAGGACAGTAAAACTATTGAAGTAAGCTATAATAATATTAAGCAAACACTTTCAAAATAATAAATTTTGCGAAAAAAATAGATTTTTCTTGTATTATTAATCCTTTTTTGTTATAATACTTCTAGTTCGTGAAAGGAGGGATTTTAATGGATAAGGTATTAGTAAGAAATGGTGACGTTGATGGTGCACTACGTAACATGCGTCGTAAGAATGCCAGAGAAGGCCTCCTAAAAAAAGTTCGTGAGAAAAACGAAGGTTATAAAAAACCAGGAGTTAGAAGAAGAGAAAAGAAAGCTGAAGGAATTAAGAATACAAGAAAAAGAGAAAGAAATCGTTATTAACTTTCTCTTTTAAATTATTTGGGGAGGATTTTAGTGAATGATATTAAATCAAGAGTTCGTGACTTTCTAATATACAAGGATGATAATAACGATATTAAAGTTGACGTTTTATTAATCAATAATGATATTTGGTTAACTCAAAATTTAATTGCGGAATTGTTTGGTGTTGCAAGAAGCACTATATCTGAACACATAAATAATATTATAAGAAGTGGTGAGTTGGATGAAAAAAGCAACGTCGGAAAAACCGACATTGCAAATTCAGATAAGCCTGTAAAGATATATAATTTAAACATGATTATTGCAGTAGGTTATAGAGTTAATTCTAAAAGAGCAACTAATTTTAGAATTTGGTCAACAAAAGTTTTGAATGAATATATTAAAAAAGGTTTTGTAATGGATGATGAAAGATTAAAAAATCCTAACTATATTTTTGGTGAAGATTATTTTGAGGAAATGTTAGAAAGGATTAAAAATATTCGTTCTAGTGAGAGAAGGTTTTATCAGAAGATTACAGATATATATGCATCTTGTAGTGTAGATTATAACTCTGATGCGGAAATAACTAAAACGTTTTTCAAGACTGTACAAAATAAATTACATTATGCAGTAAGTGGAAATACTGCTGCAGAAATAATATATAATAGAGTTGATTCAAATAAAAAGAATTTAGGTTTAACTAATTGGAAGAGTTCTCCTAATGGGCCAATATATAAGTATGATGTTGATGTAGCTAAAAACTATTTAAATAAAAAAGAATTGAAAGATTTAAATAGAATTGTTACTATGTACTTGGATTATGCTGAAATGCAAGCAGAAAATCATAATGTGATGACAATGCAAGATTGGATAGAAAAGCTAAATGCATTTTTAAAATTTAATGGAAGAGATATACTTCATAATGCTGGTAAGATATCACATAAAGTTGCACAAGAACTTGCATATAAAGAATATGATAAGTATAGAAAAGTTCAAGATAAAATGTATGTATCTGATTTTGATAGATTTATTGAAGAAGTAAATTTATTAGAAAATAATTAGGAGTGAGATACTATGAGTGAGAAAAAGAGTGAGATAAAAGATATATTAAATGATAAAGAAAGTGTTTTAGTGTTTGATGTAGATGGTGTTTTAGCGCTCCTTGAATTTGGATGTAATAACCATTATATTTATGATGATGAAATATGGGATGATAAGAATAAGAATGGATATAATTTTTATAAAGAAACTTTAGTTAGTACGAAAATGCAGTCATTTTTAGCTAATAAAGATATGAAAAGAATATATGTAATAACTACGGTTGGCTCAAATAATGAAAGAGAGTTTAAAAGAGACTTCGTAAATAAGTATTATGGTATTTTAAAAGAAAATGTTTATTATGTTAACAAAAATCGTGATAAAACAAGTGTACTATTAAAAATAAAAGAAAAGTATCCACAACTTAATAGTAAAAAAATAGTTATGATAGATGATACTGTTGATATATTAAATGAAATTATGGAAAAAACGGATTTTTCTACTGCTCACATTAGTTCGTTTTTAGATATATAGTATAAAAAGATAAATAGGAAAGGTGATATTATGAGAGATAAAATATTAAAAGATATTATAGAAGCAATGAAAAATAAAGAAAAAGAAAGATTATCAACATTAAGATTATTAAAAGGTGCTATGCAACTTGAGGAGATTAATAAAAAGGGTGAGTTAGATGATACAGAGATTATCAATCTAATTTCTAAACAGATTAAAACTCGTCGTGAATCAATAGAAGAGTTTAAGAAAGCAAATAGATTAGATTTAGCTGATAAGACTGAAAAAGAAGTAGAAATATTAAGTAGTTACATGCCTGAACAATTAAGTGAAGATGAGGTATTAAAACTAATTGAAGAAGCTTTTAATGAAGTTAAGCCAACAAGTATGAAAGATATGAAGGATATTATGGCTTATTTAAATCCTAAAATTAGTGGTAGAGCTGACAAAGGTTTTGTAAGTAAAACAATTAAAGAAAAATTAAATAAATAGAGGTGCATATGAAAAGATTATTAACAGGATTACAACCAACGGGTGTAATTACTTTGGGTAATTATATTGGTGCAATTAAGCAGATGGTAGAGTATCAAAATGATTATGAATCATATATATTTGTTGCTGATTTGCACTCTTTAACAGTTTTAAATGATGAAAATAATATTAAAGAGAACACTAAAAGTCTAATTGCTTTATATTTGGCTTGTGGAATTGATCCTAAAAAGAATACAATATTTATTCAGTCGGATAATGAATATCATACTAATTTAGCATGGATACTTGAGTGTCATACTTATTTTGGTGAATTATCACGTATGCATCAGTTTAAAGAAAAAAGTAAGAAGAACACTAATTTCTCTGCAGGTTTATTTACATATCCAGTACTAATGGCTGCAGATATTCTTCTTTATGATACTGACTTGGTTCCTGTTGGAATAGATCAAAAACAACACGTTGAAATTGCGCGTGATATTGCGATTAGATTTAATAAAAAGTATGGCGAGACATTTACTGTTCCTGATTGTTTAATAACTAAGTCTGGTACTAAGATAATGGATTTAGTAACTCCAGATAAGAAAATGAGTAAATCAGCTGAAAATAAAAGAGGTGTCATATACTTATTAGATAGTGAGTCTGATATTAGAAAGAAAATCATGTCAGCTACTACTGATTCTGATATGTTAGTTAAGTATGATAAAGAAAATAAACCTGGTATTTCTAACTTAATTAGTATTTATTCATCACTAAAAAATGTATCTATAGAAGAAGTAGAAGAAGAGTTTAAGAATTCTAACTATGGTAATTTTAAAAGAGCAGTTGCTGATATAGTTGTAGAAGAATTAACTAAGATTCAAGAGAAGTATAACTATTATATAAATAGTGATTGTATAGACAAGATATTAGATGAGAATATTGATAAAGTAAGAAAGATTGCGAAAGATAAATATGATTTAGTAAAGGAAAGAATATCAATAGGAAGAAGTAAGAAACTGTAAAAGGTTTCTTTTAAAATCTCTTTTTAGTTCTTTAAATTATTTTATAATTATGTTAATATAGTTGTATGGTGATTTATGAAAAGACTAGGCATATTAAGTTTTATTCTGATAATTATTGATGTTATTATTAAAGTTATAGTTGATAAGTGTATGAATATCTATGATACTATAAAGATAATCCCTAATTTTTTTAATATTATGTATGTTAGAAATACAGGGGCTGCTTTTAGTATTATGGAAAATAGTAGAGTGTTATTTATTGTAATAGGGATAATTGCTATATATTTAATATGGAGATTTTTTATAAAAGATAAGCAGCTAAATAACTACTATATAGTAATTTATTCTATGCTTATCGCAGGTATTATAGGTAATATGATAGATAGAATATTATATGGCTATGTAATAGATTATTTATCATTTAATATATTTGGGTATTCATTTCCAATATTTAATTTAGCTGATACTTTTATAGTAGTATCAATTATAATGTTAATCATATATGAAGGTGTGGTGTTTAAATGGAAGAGATAATAGTAGATGAGGATTCTAAAAGGTTAGATAGTTATCTTGCTTCGAAGATAGATGTTAGTAGAAGTAAGATTACTAAGATGATTAAAGATGGTAATATATTACTTAATGATTCTAAATGTAAAGCAAGTGATTCTATTATTGTAGGAGATAGAATTAGTTATGAAATAATGGATGAAGAATGTTTAGTAGAACCTGAGAATATTCCTCTTGATATTGTATATGAAGATGATGATGTAATTGTCGTTAATAAACAAAATGGAATGGTAGTTCACCCAGCAGTAGGTAATAAGACTGGAACACTCGTTAATGCATTAATGTATCACAGTAAGAATTTAAGTAGTATTAACGGAGATTTTAGACCAGGAATAGTACATAGAATAGATGCTTATACTACAGGATTGTTAATGGTAGCTAAAAATGATTATGCTCATGAATTTTTACAAAAACAATTACAAGATAAGACTACAACTAGAAAATATGTCGCACTTGTTTGGGGAGTAATACCTAATGATACCGGCGTAATAGATGCCCCAATTATGCGGGATAAGTCTGATCGTAAGAAGATGGCAGTAGGTAGTACTAATAGTAAAGATGCAATTACGCATTTCAAGGTATTAGAAAGATTTAAGGATGCAACTTTAATTGAGTTAAAGTTAGAAACAGGACGTACTCATCAAATTAGAGTGCATTTATCTTACATAGGTTATCCTGTAGTTAATGATCCGGTATATGGTAGAAGAAAATTAATAGATGATACAGGACAGTGTTTGCACGCAAAAACATTAGGTTTTATTCATCCAACAACTAAAAAATATATGGAGTTTGATAGTGAACTTCCAGAGTGTTTTACTAATATACTAAATAGGTTTAGAGGTTAAAATGGATAAAGTTGTTAATTTATTAAAAACAAAGGATGTTATAATTCCTAGATTGCTTCTTAATAATTATAAAAAATTAAACTTAACCGAAGCAGAACTTATTATACTTATTTTCTTAATTAATAGTCGTGAATATAACCCTAAAATTATTGCTGATGCTATGGATATAAAGTTACCATTATTACTTGAAATGATATCATTGCTTGAAGAAAAAGGGATTATTAAGATTGAACTTAAAAGTATTAATGGTATCAATACTGAGATTTGTAATATGGATGGTTTATATGAAAAATTGTCTTTGATGATTATGAAGAAAGAAGATAAAAAGATAGATAAAACTATCTATGATATATTTGAAAGTGAATTAGGTAGAACTTTGTCATCAATTGAGTATGAGTTAATAGGTGAGTGGCTTAATAATAATAGTGAGGAAATACTTAGGCTTGCTTTAAAGGAAGCTGTTTATAATGGAGTTAGTAACTTTAGATATATCGATAGAATAATTCATGAGTGGAATAAAAAAGGTATTAAAACTAGAGCAGATGTAATTAAAAATAATGAGGAGTTTAGGAAGAAAAAAGATGAAGAAAAGCAAGAATTATTTGACTATGATTGGTTAAATGAATAATATAATTGATTATTTAGATGCATTATTTCCTAATCCTCACTGTGAACTAAAATTTAATAAAGATTATGAGTTATTAATATCTGTTATGTTATCAGCTCAAACTACTGATAAACAGGTAAACAAAGTAACTGATTTTCTATATAAGAAGTATGATTCTTTAGAAAAACTAGCTAATGCTAATATAAATGACGTTATAACTATTATAAGAACACTTGGTAATTTTAATAAGAAAGCAAGTAACATTATTGAAATATCTAAAAGATTAATTAATGATACTAATGGTGTAGTTATAAATAATAGAGAGTATTTAGAAAGTTTACCTGGAGTAGGAAGAAAGACTGTAAATGTAGTCTTAGCTAATTTATATAATGAAGATGTAATTGCAGTAGATACCCATGTTGCACGTGTATCTAAAAGACTAGGGATTGCCGCGCATAATGATGATGTTTTAACTATAGAGAAAAAATTAAATAGAAAGTTTCCTAAGAATAAATTAGGTAGACTACATCATCAGTTAGTTTTATTTGGAAGATATAATTGTAAATCTATTAATCCTAGTTGTGGTGAGTGTAAGTTAAAAGATAAATGTAAATACTATAAAAAGAATAATAAAGAGGTTAGTAAATAATAAAATTATATGGGAGGAAAACATGTTAGAAAAATATAAAAAAATAATTGAAAAAAATATATTGAATGGTACTCAAGTAAATGATACTTATTCAATGATTGGTAGTGGAAATGGTTATTCTTTTAAAGTAGTAGGTAATGAATTAAAAATTATAAGTAATGATAATGTTGTGTTAGAAAATATTAATGATAGTAATATTAGTGTTTGGAAAATAGAAAATGATATTAAAAAGATTTCTATTATTATAAATAAAGTAGATAGTTTAGATGTAGTTGCAATGATTGCGATTGTAGATTGTAATAATGATTTGGCAAATGTATCTATAAAACAGACACCTACTAATCTTTATATATCTTATGACGAAGAATCAATTGGATATGATGTAAATAGTTGTAGTGCTGATTTAATTATAAATATTATGGAAGATTATTTTAATAAAAAAGGATTATTAAATGGTAAAAGTAAAGAAGATATATTTAATTTTATTAGGATAGATATTGATGAAATATTTACTATTCTTAATTCTAATAAGAATAATTATATTAATGATTTAGAGCACCAGTTAAATAATTTAAGTGCGAACTATGTAATGGAAAGTGAAAAAATTAAAAGAAAAATTAATACATTACATGGCTATGAAACGAATTGACAAATAAGTAAATATTTTATATAATGTAGTCGTAATTAAGAAGATTAAAAAAGGAGTGGGAATATGCCAGATAAAATTATATTAACTAGTCGTGATATATTAGAAAAAGAGTTTAAGATTGATACTCGTGGTTATTGTATGCAAGAGGTTGATAGATTTCTTGATGTAATTATTAAAGATTATGAAGAAATGAATACTATAATTAAAAATCTTGCAAAAGAAAAACAAGAACTTGTTGAGGATAATATTGGCCTTAAACAGGAGGTACGTAATCTTCGTACGAAACTAGATGTTCTATCTGATAGTAATGGAGAAGGTAGCTCTAATGCTGATGTTTTAAGAAGATTATCTAATCTAGAAAAATATATTTATAGTAAAGATTAAAAAAATACTTTGACAAACGCTGCATACTTGTTATGTAGAGGAAAGTCCATGCTCGCACAGTCTGCGATGACTGTAGTGTTTGTGCTTAGGGAAAAAATAACCTAAGGTAGCAATTTTTTTTGTTAACGGCTTCTGATGACCTAAGTCTATGATATGGTCTAGGATATAAAAGTGCCAAAGAGACGAGCCTTTTAGAAATAAAAGGTGTGGAACGTGGTAAACCCCACAAGCGAGAAACCCAAATTTTGGTAGGGGAACTTTGATAGGGAATTGAACTGATTCAAGGATCGAAAGATAGATAAATGTTTGTCACCCAAGTGGTACAGAACATGGCTTATAAAGTATTTTTTTTATTGTAAGTAATAGAATAGAGGTTATATGAAAGAAATTGGAGAAAGACTTCGTGAGGCTCGTGAGGCTATGGGAATTAGTGTTGAAGAAGCTGCTGAAGATTTAAAAATAAGACCTGCTCAATTAGAGAATATTGAAGATGGTAATAAGGAAGCATTTAAAGATGTATTTTATTTAAAATTCTTTATTCGTGATTATGCTAAATATTTAGGATTAGATTATGAAGAATTAACGGAAGAATTTAATGAATACTTATTTGATTATACATCAAGATTATCTTTAGATGATATAAAAAAAGCATCAGAAAAAACTAAGAAAAAAGTTAAAAAAATAGCTAGTCCTTATACGTTAGAGAGAAAACAGCAAAGAAGTATTCCTGCAGGATTAATATATGCACTAATTGTTTTAGTAGTTGCAATTATTATATACTGTATTGTATTAATCGCAACAGATAAAAAAGATAATGAAGATAAAGATATTATTATGAATACGGAGGAAAAATATGAATTTGCCTAATAAATTAACTATATCAAGAATAATTATGTCGATAGCTATAATAGTATTATTACTATTTCCCTTTCAGATGGCTGGAATAGAATTTCCTCAATTATTTATTGATGAGAAATTAGTAGTTGATTCTAAATATTTAATAGCTGGTACTTTATTTATTCTAGCAAGTCTAACAGATTTTTTAGATGGATATTTAGCTAGAAAGAATAATGAAGTTACTGATTTTGGTAAATTATTAGATGCAATTGCTGATAAGGTATTAGTTAATTCAGTATTAATTATTCTTGCCTCACAAGGTTTTATTCATCCAATTATTCCTGTTGTAATTATAGTAAGAGATAGTATAGTTAATTCTATAAAAATGATAGCTGCATCTCGTGGTAAAGTAGTCGCAGCAATCAAATCAGGAAAAGTTAAGACTGCAACTTTAATGGTAGGAATATCACTTACACTTTTCTATAATTTACCATTTGAATTATTCAACTTAAGAGTTGCTGATTTCTTATTATTCGTTGCGGCAATTCTGTCTATAATATCTGGAATTCAATATTATTTATTAAATAAGCATTTATTATTCGAAGACTAGTTCTTTTTTTTTTTTATATACATATAATTTACTGGTGATACTATGGATAAAGAGGCAATAAAAAAAACAGTATTTAATTTTATATTTAAAACATTAATAGTTACAGTAATAACTTTAGTATTATTAATAATTATGAAGACTAATGTTAAATTTAAGACTATGTATTATAAATATGTATATGATACTAATATAACATTTACCAAGTTTAATAATTTATATAATAAATATTTTAAAGATTTAAATATCAAAGATATAGTTAATAAAGATAAGACTAAAACAGTATCTGGTGAAAAAATTAGTTATAGTAAACAAGATAAATACAAAGATGGAGTAAAACTTACTGTAAGTAATAATTATAGTGTACCTATAATAGAGAGTGGTATCATAGTATATATAGGTAATAAAGATGATTATAATAACTCAGTTATTGTTCAACAGATAAATGGTATTGATCTTCTTTATGGTAATATAGAAAATACAAATTATAAATTATATGATTATGTTAAAAAAGGAGATATTCTAGGTACAAGTAATAAGTATTTATACTTAGTATTTAAGAAAGATGGAAAAGTATTAGATTATGAAAAATATCTTTAAGATACATCCATTAACTTATATAACTGCATTAATATTTGTATTAATCGGTTATTTTAATTTCTATTTAAGTTTTATGTTAGTATTGTTAATTCATGAATTAGGTCATATTATAATGGCTTTAGTATTTAGATGGCATATAAAAAAAATAGTAGTTTTACCATTAGGGCTACTATTAAAGTTTGAAGATAATTTAAATAAACCATTAATAGAAGAATTTGTTATCTCTATATCAGGTATTATATTTCAGTTAGTATTTATAATACTAATTCATAATAATTATTTAGTATTATCTAGTAATATTATTCTAATATTTAACATGTTACCGATATATCCATTAGATGGTTCTAAAGTAATAAATATATTAATAAACATAATAACTAACTTTAAAACTAGTTATTTTTTAACACTCCTAATATCATTTATTGCACTAATTCTATTAATATGCTTATCTATAATTAATAAATCATTAATTCTTATATTATCTTTTATACCACTATTGATTAATTTAATAGATTTAATTATCAATAAAGATAACGTTTTTATAAAGTTTCTACTTGAAAGATATATATATAACTTTAAATTTAAAAAGTATAAGTATATAAATGATATAAAGTATATGAAAAGAGATTATCATCATTACTTAATTAGTGGTAAAAATATAATAGAAGAAAAAGAGTATTTAAAAGAATATTTTAATTAATTCTAAGTTCTTTTTTTATACCTTTTTAATATATTTAATTAGGAGGTTATATATGGAAACACTTAAAGTAGGGACTAAATCAAACCCTAATTCAGTTGCAGGAGCTTTAGCTAATGTTATACGTGAAAAAGGAATTGTTGAAATACAAGCAATAGGAGCAGGGGCATTGAATCAAGCAATTAAATCTATTGCGATTGCGCGTGGCTTTGTTGCTCCAAGTGGTAAAAATCTTGTTTGCATTCCAGCATTTACTGATATAACTATTGATGGTGAGGAGCGTACTGCCATTAAATTAATTGTTGAGACCAAATAGGTCTTTTTATTTTAATTAATATTTGCTATAATATGCAGTATCTAATGGAGGTTTTGGATATGCAAGAGGTGAATGAGAGTTTTAGTTATACAACACTTTTCTTACTTAAACTAAACTTATTATTTGGTGATAAAAGAGAAATATCTTTAATAGAAGCTTTAGAAGGTAGACGAGTACTTGAGTGGAATATTAGAGAAGAAGGTATTTGCTTTGAAGAAATTGATGAGCAAGAAGAATTTATGAAGTTTTTGGAAGAATGTAGTGACTTAGTTTATTATAAAAATGGTAATATCATTTTAAATGAAGATATTACTGTTCATAATATAGATGAGGCTATTGCTGAAATAAAACCAGAAAGATATTTAGATTACAATACTAGTGTATTTAAGTATTTAGGTATTACTAAACCAATTGATTTTATAAATAAGTACTATGGATTTGAGAGGACAATTGAAACTCTTTATATGAATAATACTAATGGAATACATAATAATGCACTTGATAGTTTGTTTAAAGAAAGAGATGAAATGCTAGGTGATATTAAACAGTTAGATGAAGATTATCAAGATATGATTACTTCATTACAAGATGAGTTTTATGATAATTTGGAAGATGATTATATCTTGTTTCCAATTAATGCAACAAGATATGAAAAAAGTGATCATTTTGATGAGAATACTGATATTATTAATTTACTAACTAGTCCTTCACAATATGCGATTTTTACAGATTATCCTCTTTTTAGAACTAAAGTAAAATTTGATTTTTATAATATTATTGATAGTTTAGCAGAAGATGAGATAAATGATGTTAGTGATTATGAGTTTGATGCAACAGAAGATTACTATGATTCTAATGTAGATTCTAGTATTCTTAATGAAGATGAATATGAAGAATATGATGATATTAATTACAATATAACTAATATTAGTGATGAATTTGAAGATGGATTAGGAGTATCTGTAAATTTATCTAGAAAAGATACAATATTTGTTCTTGAGTATATAAGAATACTTGAAAACATGAAGGATAGATATGAAAATGTATCTGATGATATTAATAATCTAATTAATAGATTAAAATACATAATTGATAATGATTCAATTAAACTATATAAAAAGAATTTAGAAGAGTTGGATTGTATAATAGAAGAATATAAGAAGTTAGATGATTTAGATTATCTAAGAATTGCTGATGAAGTAATGTATTTTATTAACGAGATATTTAATACTTATTATGATAGATTCTTTTTAAGAAAGATTTTATTTATAAAGGCATATTATAATTTAACTAATGATTCTGAGATAATTAATTATATAAATGAATATAAAAGTAGTAGATTATATAATCATGTTTATAAAATTGTTACTGGAGAAGAACCAAGTAAGAGAAAGGTCAAATAATTCGATTGTATTTTTAAAAAAATTATAATATAATTAGGTCGTAAAGGTGATTTTATGGATAGTAATTTAAAAAGAACAATTATTTTGGAACACTATCAAAATCCTAAAAATAAAGGATTAATTAATGATGATAGTTATACACATATTAATATGAATAATGAATCTTGTATTGATGAAATTAATTTAATGGTTAAAATAGAAGATGATAAAATTAAAGATATAAGATTTGATGGTGAAGCGTGTGCGATATGTACTTCTGCAACATCAGTTATGATTTCAACTTTAATTGGAAAAAGTGTTAGTGATGCAAAAGAGATTTTAAGAAACTATGAATATATGATAGATGAAAAAGAATATAATGAAGAAATATTAGAAGAAGCAAGTATTTATAGTGATATTGCAAAACAACCAAATAGAAAAAAGTGTGCTTTATTAGCATGGTGGGGAATTAAGAAAGTTATTGGTGATGATAATGAAAAAATATGATATCTGTTGGTTACAAATTTGTCCATTTGATAGATTAGAAGGTGGAATACTAAAACCTAATAGAGATGATTATCCATATCGTTTATGTGTATTAGATAGAGAGTCTTCAATTGCAATAGATGTTAAAGATGAGGTTTCGTATGAATATATTCGTACAAGCACAGTATATTTTTTAAATCAAGAAGCTAAAAAGGTTGAAAAAGATAAAAGATATGCCATTATGGAAATTAACTTGTATATGAAAGGTATTGAAAAAGAAGATTATATTCGTGCTAATAAGATTATAAATAAATTAAATGCTGGTAAAGAATTTATAGATGGTAATAGTATTAGTAATGAAGAATATCTTAAAAATATTAATAATGAGAACAATAAAGTAATATTAAAGAAAAGAAAATGGAATAAAAAGAAATAGGGGAATTATTATGAATATAAAGGAAATAATAAATAAAAAAAGGCTAGGGTGTGAACTTGATAGGAATGAGATAAGTTATGTCATTGATGGTTATGTGAAAGGCATTATTCCTGATTATCAGATGAGTGCGCTTTTAATGGCTATATGTACTCGTGGCATGACTTTTTTTGAAACTTTAAATTTAACTGATTCTATGCTTCATAGTGGAGATATCCTAGATTTATCTAGCATTGATGGAATAGTTGTTGATAAACATTCAACAGGTGGAATAGGTGATAAAGTAACACTTATACTTGCTCCGCTTCTTGCATCTTTAGATATTAAGGTGGCAAAGATGAGTGGTAGAGGTCTAGGTTATACAGGCGGTACTATTGATAAGTTAGAAAGTATTCCTAATTTCAATGTTAATTTAACTGAGCAAGAGTTTATAGATGAAGTAAATAGTATTGGTATGGCTATTACAAGTCCAACTACTAAAATTGATGTTGCCGATAAGAAAATATATAGTTTGAGGGATGCAACTTCAACAGTAGAATCTATTCCTTTAATTGCATCCAGTATTATGTCTAAGAAACTTGCAAGTAATGCTGATATTATAGTAATAGATGTTAAAGTTGGAACTGGTGCATTAATTAAAAATAAAAAAGATGCAATTAAGTTATCACATTATTTAATGGATATAGGATCTCATTACAATAAAAAAGTATTCTGTATCCTTACTAATATGAACCAACCACTAGGATATAACATTGGTAATAAACTAGAAGTAATAGAGGCTATGGATGCATTACAAGGTAATGGTTGTAAAGATTTAATGGAAGTAGTATATTCTATTGCTAGTATCATAATAAGTGAAGTTAGAAATATTAGTTTAGATGAAGCATGTAATTTATCTATTGCTAATATAAATAATGGTTCTGCATATAATAAGTTTAAAGAGTTTGTAAGTAGTCAAAATGGAGATATTAATAATATTAAAACAAATAGTAAAGTAGTTACTGTATTTAGTAATAAAACTGGCTATATAAATGAAATAGATGCAGAAAAAATAGGTAAACTTACTTTAGAACTTGGTGCAGGTAGAATAAGTAAAGAAGATACAATAGATTATGATGTTGGTATATCTTTAAATAAAAAAGTCGGAGACTATGTTAAAGAGGGAGATATACTTGCAAGAATTTATTATAATGATAAAGAGATTGATATAAATACTTTTAGAGGATGTTTTAAATATTCACAAGAAAAAAATAAAGTTGATACTATATATGGTATGATAAAATGTAAAGATATGTAAAGTTTTTACATTTTACTTGATTAAATTATTTAATTGTTTTATTCTTATAATAGATAGGAGGTTATTATGATATATCCATCAATAGATAAATTATTAAATCAAGTTGGATCTAAATATTTACTAGTTAATGTAGTATCTAAAAGAGTAAAAGAAATGAAAAAGAAAAAATACTTTCAAATGAATGAAAAAGATTATAAATCTAGTAAAGAAATAGGTAAAGCATTAGAAGAAATATCTAAAGGACTTATTAAAATTAATCAAGAATAAAATAGAGGTGTTATGAAAAAAATAAAGGAGTTTATAAAAACTTTAGTTGATATTATAATGCTTCCACAAATGATGCACTTACCAGGTAGTTTAGCCTTTTTTATAATACTATCAATATTTCCAATATTAATGTTAATAGGTATTGTTGCATCATACTTTTCTGTTTCCATTGAAGGTATAACAAGTACAATATCTGCCGCATTACCAAGTGGAGTAGAGAAGTTATTACTACCTTATATTCAAGCAGGAGCATTTCCAAGAAATATTTTAATATCAACTATATTTGCTTTTATTTTAGCTAGTAATGGTACACATGCATTAATACTTGCTAGTAATTCTTTATATGATATAAAGAATTCTAGTTATTTAAGAAGAAGAATAAAAGCATTATTTTTAATCTTATTATTAATAGTATTATTTATATTTATGATATCCTTTTTAACTTATGGAAATCAATTATTTACATATATATTAAAATCAGTTTCCTATGGACCAGTAAATGAAGTACTATATTATTTCTTTGCCTTTATAAAATGGCCGATTGCTATGTTTATAATATATCTAGCAATGAAATTAATATATGTACTATCTCCGGATGGAAAGATATATAGTTCTACAACATCAATAGGAGCACTATTTTCAACAATAGGATTTACAGTTGCAACTGCAATATTCTCATTTTATATAAATAATTTTAGTACATACGATATTTATTATGGTTCTATCGCAACTATTGTAACACTAATGATTTGGATATATATATTATCATTTATTCTAGTAATTGGTATTGCAATAAATGTAAGAAACTATAATAATTATAAAATAAAAAATATGAATAATATTTTAAAAAAGAATAATAATATAAGTGTACTATAATTACCGATAGTACTAATACAGACTACATTAGTACCGAATGGTTTCTAGTGAACAGGTAAGTATTACATAAAAGGTAATGATAGTTGATACGCTCAACTATGAGTCAAGAGTTATTCTTGGCTTTTTTAGTTAAAAAGTACTAATAAGAAAAAGGACTTTTCAAAATTAAGTAATTAATTTTTGAATAGCCCTTTTATTATTCTTATTTTACACTACATTCTTTAGAACTTATTGCAATTGCATATCTATAAATATTAGTAATACCAGAATCTTTTAATTCTTCTTCATATTTTTTACTATTTATTTGTTCTAATGCTTTAAGTGCAATTGCATCTAACTTTTTATCTCCTACTTTTAATTCAATAATCATACCGACACTATTATCTGTAGCTTTAATCATTAAATCGAATCTTCCTAAACCTGATTCTCTATTAGATCTAACAATAAACCTCTTATTGTTTAAAAATTCGGAAAATAATCCAAGTAAGTATCCATGATAGAATGAT
>CADCIZ010000006.1 GCA_902801685.1 uncultured Erysipelotrichaceae bacterium
AGAACTTCAAGTAAATTAAATTTTGACAATAATAATTAGGGTAGCGACTATCCGATATTGGTCTATGGAGAAGCTTAAGTTTCGGTGAAGTAGAAAAAAACTACCGTGAGGTAGGCAGTAGTCAAAATTTATTTTGACTTTTTGTTCTTTGTATTAACATTATTTAAGTTAATCTGCACATAATGTCTTTTCGCTCTTCTTTGTCTCTTCTTCTCTTCTCTTGATAAATTATTATTAGGTTTACGTCCTGCGGAGGCTAATCTAAATACAAAGTCAACATTTCTATCAATTTCATATGAAGCATACGAAGTATTAACCTCAACATTAACATAATCATATTCTCCTATTTTACAGACTAAATCTACATACTTAGTACTATTTAATCTATACTCTCCAAGTAATTCATCATTTAAAATCTCAATAACATTAACTTCTTTACCAAAGATACTAGAAAGTAAATAATTAAGTCTTTCTAAGTGATTAATATCTCCATATACCTTTTTAAATAAAACGTCACTCATTAAGGGTACGACCTCACCAATAGGCAAAACGTCTCCTCTTAAAGTACCTTTTCTTTTTTTAATTTTAACATCATTCATAAAGTCAGTCCTTTCTTCTTTAAATTTGCCTAGGCACATCAGTTATATCAAACGAAAAAAAGAAATGCAAATACTAGTTTTTCAAGTTTAAATTTAAAAAAATTACAGTATATTAAAATCTACAAGCAAATTTTTATTATCTGCAATTATTACCTTGTAATCTATCAAAAAACGTAAAATTTAATAAATTTATATTGTTCCGGCTGCGATTAGAGAGATGAAAAAGTTACAGAGCAATTGAACTGTAAATATCATAAACGAATGAAAGTTAAAAACACTTTCTTTTTTAGTAGTCTTCTGGTATACTTATGTAGGGTGGAAATATGTTTTTACTAGCTAGTGATTTTGATAGAACTTTTTATATTAATAATTATGATTTTAAGAAAAATGTTGATGCTTTAGGCGGATTTATGAAGGATAATTTGTTTGTAATTGTTACTGGTAGATCTTATCAAGATTATATGAATATTACGAAAAATTATGTACCAGTTAATTATCTTGTTTTAAATCATGGTGCGACTGTTCTTAAAGATGATAAAGTTATAAGAAGTGTATGTATTGATAATAAAGTAAAAGATGAATTAAAAAAATTATTTGATTTTGATAATATAGAGTATTTCGCAACTAAAGATAAATTAAGTAGAGTAAGTATTGATGAAAATGATTTATCTAAGATAAATATATCTATGAAAGATAATTTGGTTGCTAAAAAGGCTGTTGAATATATAAATAGTCATTTTAAAGATATTAAGGCATATGTATTGTTTCATAAGAATCAGTTTGAAATTGTATCAAGTAAGGCTAATAAGTGCTACGCACTTGAGTATATTGGTTCTACTCTTGGCATTGATAGAAATAATATTTACACAGTAGGGGATGGATATACTGATATTGAAATGGTTAAGTATTACAATGGCTATTGTGTTAATGATGCAGTAGATGATTTAAAGAAGGTTGCGGTATCTACAGTAAGTAGTGTAAGTGAAATAATAGAATTTTTAAATATTGATATAAAGAAAGAAAAAGTAACTGATGAATTAGTTAGTTTTATTAATGAGTGCTATCAACATAATCATTATTTTGAAAAGTATATGTCTAAGATATATGGAAAGAGTAGTAATGATAAAAATCATCTAGTTATTAGAAATAATGATGAAATAATAGGATGTGCATTAATTGTTCCTAATAAAATATATTTTGATAATGATTACTTAGATATTCTTACTGTAGGAAGTATTTGTGTTAAAGAAGAATATAGGCATAAAGGTTATTTAAAAATACTAATGGGTGCGATTAAAGATGAAGAAAAGAAATATGATTTAAGTGTTTTATCTGGTGATAAATCAAGGTATTCTAAATATGGTTATTATCCTAATATACTTAGTTTATATAAGATTAATTCTAAAAGACATGATAATATTATTTTTAAAGAGATTAATGATGATTACATAGATGAATGTTTAAATATGTATAATAATGGTATACATTCTATAAGAACTAAAGATAACTTTAAAGATATATTAAAACAATGGAAGTGTGAAAGTTATTATATATATCAAGATAATAGTTTTATTGGTTATTTAATCTATAATACTAAACAAGATTATATAAGTGAGATTAAATGTAATAACATTAAAGAAGTAATTGAGAACTTTGGAATATTTAAAGGTAGAGATTATATTAGTTTAAGTGTTTTAAATAATGATTATAGTATGAATAATATAGTTAGTAATTTAGAACTATCTAAGATGTATAGTAAAAAGTTATATAGTATTAATAATATTGAAAAAGTAATTAAAGTATGTTTAGATTATAAATTTAAATATAGTGAATTAGTAAATGGTTCTATATCTATCAAAATAAATGAGAAAATTATTAGAATAACTGTAGATAGTAATAATGTAGTAGTTGATAGTGATACTAAATATGATATTGAATTAGATTGTGAACAATTTATGAATATAATACTTAATAAGAAGTTAACAAGAAATAATCTATTATCATCATGGTTTTATTTAGATATCGATATGTATAATAATGATTTAGTATAAATCAAGTTAAATCTTGATTTTTTTTGACAAATAAAGATAAAATGCTTTGAAAAAAAGTAAAATTAATATATAATATTATTGTCGGCTTTAAAGGAGATACTATGGATATAAATTTTAAAAGTGTAAAAGAACTTTATGAAAGACTTACTCCAGCATTAGAAACAAAGGCATTAGAATTAAAGAGAAGTGGGTATAATTATATAAAAAAAGAAGATATATGGAATTATTTAAGAGGATATAAATGGAATAATTCTAGAAATTTATTACTTTATGAGATGGTTGATGATATACTTAGTATTGATTCAATAATATTAAAGAATTATGTTGAAGATAATTTTAAAAATATTAGGGTAGAACCTAATTTTGAGGGTGAGGGATTTTGATGAATGATAAGAAGATGAATAAAAAAGTAAGTTTATTTAATAGTATATTTATTACACTAGTTATATTAATTGTAGCAGTAGTATCGTTAGTTCCACTTTTAAAGCATATTAGTTTTGGACTTGACCTTGCTGGTGGATTTGAGGTCTTATATAAAGTAGATAGTCTTGATGGTAAGAAAGTTACATCTGATATGGTTAATAGTACTTATAAGATTATTGAAAAAAGAGTTAATTCTTTAGGAGTTAGTGAACCTGAAATATCTGTTGAAGGTAATAACATACGTGTTCAGTTAGCAGGAGTTACAAATGCAGATGAAGCACGTAATAATATTAGTAAAGTTGGTTCTTTAACATTTAGAAATACATCTGATGAACTTTTAATGACTTCAGATGTACTAGAAAGTGGTAAGGCAGCAGTTACTATGAATAATACAACTGGTGCTTATGAAATATCTTTGAAAATTAAAGATAAGGACACATTTTATAAAGTTACTAAGTCTGTAAGTGAGAAAGAAGATAATTATATTACTATATGGCTTGATTATGAAGAAGGAGTAGATTCATATTATCATGATAATAATGGTACAAAGACTCGTGAGGCATGTGGTGATTTAACTCATTCACATTGTTTATCTGCTGCAACTGTCTCACAAGGATTTGCTAGTGATGTTGTTATTCAAGGAAATTTCTCTAAGAGTGAAGCACAAAGTTTAGTTGACTTAATTAATAGTGGTTCAATGCCAACTAAGTTAGAAGAAATATCTTCTCGTAGTGTAACTGCATCGTTTGGAGAAGATTCACTTAATAAAACATTTATTGCTAGTATTGTAGGTATTAGTGCGATTATTGTATTAATGATACTTATGTATAAATTATCAGGTTTTATTGCTAGTGTTGGGATACTTGGTTATACAGTTCTAACTATATTAATCTTTAATTTAGTTGGAGGAAAACTTACATTACAAGGAATTGCTGCTCTTGTTATTGGTATAGGTATGGCAGTAGATTCATCGGTTATTAGTTTTTCGAGAATTAAAGAAGAACTTAAAAATGGTGCGGGATTAACTACAGCATTTAAACTTGGTACAAAACAGTCTATTATGTCAATAGTTGATGCTAACCTTACAACACTACTTGCGGCAATTATTCTATTTATCTTTGGTGAAAGTAGTGTTAAAGGATTTGCAACTATGCTAATTATAAGTATCGTTGTTACATTTATTGTAATGGTATTCTTAGTAAGATATTTAGTTGGATTATTTGTTAGAAGTGATAAATTTAATAAACATAGATTCTTATTTATTGGATATAAGGAAAAGAAAACTGATAAAAAAGGATTCGACTTTATTAAGTATCATAAAATAGTAATCGCATTTGTTAGTTTAATTATTGTTGCTGGTGGAATATTTATTTATAGTAAGGGACTTAATCTTGGAATTGATTTTAAAGGTGGTTCATCTATTACTGTAACAAGTGATAATAAGATTAAGAAAAGTGATATTAATAAAGATATTACTAAATTAAAATACGATATTGATTCTATTGAACAAATTAATGATAATACAGTATATGTTACTGTAAGTAATGTACTTACTAATGATGAAACTGAATCAACTGAAACATTTTTCAATCAAAAATATAAGGCTACTACTAGTGTGGGTGCGGTATCTAATGTAGTTAAGAAAGATTTAACAATGAATGCAATAAAAGCACTTATTATCGCAATTATTGGTATAATTGTTTATGTATCTATCAGATTTAAATTTAGTTATGCGATATCTAGTATTAGTGCGCTTATTCATGATAGTGCGTTAGTTGTTATATTATTTGCTTTCTTAAATTTAGAAGTTAGTAGTATATTTATCGCGGCAATTCTTGCTATTATCGGATATTCTATTAATAATACAATTGTTGTATTTGATAGGGTAAGAGAAAATAAAAAGAAGATGTATAATAATACTATTAAGAAAGAAGAAGATTTGAAGAATATTATAAATACTAGTTTAAATCAAACTATCATTCGTTGTATTATTACAACTATTACAACTATGTTACCAGTGTTATCATTGATATTCTTAGGTTCATATGAAATACTTAACTTTAATTTAGCTTTACTATTTGGACTTATTGTTGGAACATTCTCATCAATATTCCTTGCACCTTCAATTTGGTATTTAATTGAAAGAAGAAAAATAGGTAAACCTAAGAAAAGAAAATGGTATGAAGAAGATCCTAAGACAAAGAAAAAAGAACCAGAAGAGTTAAAAATAAAAGGTATTAATTGCTGAAAAGTTAATACCTTTTTTTGTAGATAATAAAAAAATTGGAAAAATTTGTCAAAAAAAGAAGGAAATTTAAAAGTTTTGTTGAATAATAATAGTAGAGGAAAAATTAAATGCTTATATTTCTAATTAGAAGGGAGGATACATTTATTTAGATTTATAAATATTTTATTTGCTCTAAAATTATAAGGAGGTATTTATGGTTAATGCATATAACAAAGTTTTAGATGAAGATGAGGTCATACCTTTAACTTATGACCGTGTCTTTAAGCTTATTTTTGGTGATCCAAATCATCTAGAAAGATTAAACTTATTATTATCTGTAACATTAAAGAAAAAGGTTGAAGTAATTGAACTATATCCTAATGATTTATTGGATGATAACAGAATCAATAAGAAAAATGAAGTAGATTTACTTTGTAAATTAGATGGAGAGTATGTTTCCGTTGAGGTTAATACTAATCTAGATGAAGAGATAATCTACAGAAACATTTCATTTGTTTCAAGAGTCATGAGCAAGGCTTTAAAACCTGGTGAAGATTATTCTAATATAAATAAGTATTATCAAATTAATATTGATGTAGAAGATTTTCTGGGACTACCTTATGAGATATGTCATCTTAAGGGTGATTTTAGTAATAAAATAGCTGATGATAGAATTGAATTTTATTTTATTAATGTTAAACATTTTGCGAAAACGTGCTATAATGGAAGTGGAAAGGAATTAACTGATTTTGAAAAAATATATGGTATGATTGGTACTAAAAGTAAATCAGTTATTGATGTTTTAACTAAGGATAATGAAATTCTTAAAGACATCGGTGATATGGTGAAGAAGTATAGTAGTGATGATGAGTTATTGTTTTATTACGACCGAGATGAGAGAATGCGCAATGATGTAAGAAGAATAACTACAAACGAGTTAACTGAGAAATTTAAAGAACAACTTATAGCTACAACTGAAAAAGTTACTGAAGAAGTAACAAAAAAAGTAACAAAAGAAGTAGCAGAAAAAACAACTTTAGATATGGCTCGTAAGTTAAAACGAAAAGGTATGAATGTATCAGATATTATGGATGTTACTTGTTTACCTAAAAAGGTTATAGATTCATTATAAAAATAACTGTAGAAATAATTTAGTTTCTACAGTATTTTTTTAAATTACATGAGTTGCAAGTAATACACCAATGATTGAGTTAATTACTGATAATACTAATCCGATGATACTAAGTATTAATCCTGCTTTTGTATTAAATTTTTCTTTATTGTTATTATTTAATACAATTCCAATAATACCTAGAACCCAACCACTTATGGCGATTAATAAGCCACATGGAATTGATAATATTCCTAGTACTAATCCTGCTGTATAAGTCTGTTTTTTTTCTTCCATACTTCTCCTCCTTGAATTAATTTTACCATGAATTAGCTAAAATAGGGTAATAAAGTTGAAAAAGATGGTAATAATTTTGAAAAAAATGAAAAAAGTTATCAAAAAAAGAAGGAAATTTAAAAGTTTTGTTGAATGATATAAGTAGGAGGGAAAAGAAATGAAAAAATTTCTAATTATTTTATTGATGTGTATTTTAGGTATAATTGATGTACAAGCCTATGATACAACAGATACCTTTTACTATGATACAAAGGTAGAGAATATGTACATCACAAAGGTAAAGGATGGTGTTTCTAAAAATGGTGCGCCTTTCTTACTGCACAAGAGTAATGGGGAGTTGGTTTACTGTATAGAACCATTTTTATATCTTGATAAAGGCACTTATTATGGATATAAGGAGTTTTCGGATATTTTTAAACTAAGTGAGAATGCAATAGAAAAAATGAATTTAATTGCGCATTATGGGTATGGATATCCTAATCATACTGATTTAAAATGGTATGGTGTGACACAGTACTTAATCTGGAATGAACTAGGACTGGATGATTTATATTTTACTGATTCATATTATGGTAATCGTATTGTTGCTTATACAAATGAAATTGATGAGATGAATAATCTTATTAATAATCATTATAAAGTACCTAGTTTTAAGGATAATCTAGAACTTGAAGCAAATACCAAAGTAGAGTTAGAAGATACAAATAATGTAATAGGTAATTTTGAATTAGTAAGTGACACAGATAAAATTAGAATAGAGGGCAACAGGTTAGTGATAGATAATCTAGATGTTGGAGATTATCATATTAGTTTTGTTAAAAAAGAAAATAAAGAACATTATATGCTTTATTATAACGATAATGGTCAGAATCTTCTTTTACCTGGTAAGGTTAATGACGTAAAAAAAGATATGAGTATTACTGTAAAAAAAGGAAGTCTTACTGTTCGTAAACATGATAGCAAGAATGATACTGTAAAAGATGGTTTAACTTTTAAGGGAGCTAAATATGGTATTTACAGTCTAGATGATAAGTTAATTCAGAAAGTAGAATTAGATGAAATGGGGACAACTAATATTTCTATTTCATTTGGAAAGTATTATCTAAAAGAGATAGAAGCGCCAATTGGTTATTTAAAGGATGATGATAAACATTATTTTGAGATTAATTTTACTGATAACGATATTGTTATGGATGTTACTGATGATATCATATCTAAGAAAGTAATTATTCATAAATTATTTGGTAATAAAGATACTAAAGTTTATTCTTATGAAGAAGGTGTTACATTTGAGATTTATGATGATAATGATAATTTAGTTGGTACTTATATTACTGATAAGAATGGTAATATTGAAATTAATCTAGATTATGGAAAATATCGTATTCATCAAGTAAATGGTCTTGAAGGTTATACTAAAGTTGAAGATTATAATTTAGAGGTTACTGATACTGAAGATGAAGAAATTAGTCTTTATGATTATGAAATACCAATTGATGTACCTGATACTTATAAAGATGAAATTGATTATTTTGGTGCGATAAGTGTATTATTGATATTATTCCTATTTAATTTAGGTGTTTATGCATATAGGAAAAATATTGATTGTATTTAGTTTTATAAGTATTATTCTTGCAATCACTCTTTTATCTAAATCAGTATATGATGATTATGTATATGCAAATAAATATGATGTAGTATATAATTATATAAATAAAATAGAAACAGAAGATACTAAGAAATTAAATGGTGTATTAGAAATACCTAGTATCCATCTTAAAACAGGAATAGTATCTAATGTAGATGAAGGACTAGTATTTGTAACAGATAGATTAATTGCTGGACACAGTGGTAACTGTAAAGTATGTTACTTTGATAATCTTGATAAACTTGAATTAGGTGATAATGTATATTTATATATAGATAAAGAGACTGAATATAAAGTAGATAGTATTAAAGAAGTAGATAAGACACGTGTATATATAAATGGTGATTTAAACCTAATTACTTGTAAGAAATCAGATAAAGATAGAAGGTTACTTATAAGCCTTGTTAAAATATCTTAATATACTTTATAATAATGATTAAGAATCAAGTTTTCTTGATTTTTTTGAGTTCTAATATTTAATTTTATTCTAATATTTAGTATAATTATTTTAGTTTAAGAAGGTGTTTTAATGGATGCAAAAAATCTTTACAAACATATTATGTCATTACCTAGTAAAGAAAGAATTAATTTATTAACTAATGATATAATTAGAAAAAGGTTATTAGAAGATGATGCTCATTATCCATTCGTATGGATAGTTCAACAGTTAAAGGGAAAAGAACTAAAATATTTTATTGATGAAAAGTATTTAGGTGATATATTAAGTAATAATAAATCAATTGATAAAATAAATGCAATTATGTCATCTTGTAATGAATATGCAACTGATATATTACTAGATGATAGAGTAGTATCTTTAATACTTGATTCATCTACAAGTCTACATACCTATTTATATAATCTAGATTATCGCATGGGTCAAAAAATAATTGATTATGATATTAAAAATAGTACTAATCATTTTAGTATGCTATCTAGTTTTAATGCCAAACAACAGTTAGAGATAATTGATACAGATTATATAATTAAATTGTTAAAATATAAAGAATTACCAGATAGATTTTTAACTAATTTATCAGGTTGTGTAGTTGAAAAATTATTAGATTATGATAAATTTCAAACAATGTTTTTAGATTCTACTGTTTATGATATTAATATACTAATTAATCATAATTTGGTTATACCAAAAAGATTGTTTGATAGTAGAGTATTAATAGATAAATATGTTAATCTTGATACTAATAGATATCGATATTATGTAAATAATTTAATGATTAGAAATTACGAATTCTATGATATCGTTGAAAAAGAACGATTTAAATATGTAGATAATGTTGTTAATAGTATTGATAATGATATACTAAGTAAATACAAGAGTATTGATAAAAATAATGTCTTTAATAATTATGATTTTCAAACTGCATCTAAAATGAAAAGTATTATTAATGATAAAGAAAAATTAGATGAATTTTTGAAATATAGTACCAAAGAAAAATTACTCGAAATGATTATAGATTTATTCTTTAAAGATGTTTCTTATAATTTTTTAAAGAATTTAAAAGCAATAATTAATTATAGTAAAGCTAATCCAAGTTTTATTCCTAGTAATCTAGATATTTATAATACTATACTTTCTTTTAATGATTTATCTACTGATGATATAGTTAAATTTTTTAATGACAATAAAAGAAAAGATTTATCTTCTGCTTTTTATGAAGATTTTAGAAAAGCAAGAAATATATCATATCAGGAGATAAATAATGGTATTACTAAGTTTGATAAATCAAGTAGTTTATATAAGAAAGATATTTCTAATGAATTTGGAATAGATATTTATGAACTTAATGGAGAGGATTTTTATCTTTATATTCATTCATCAAGATCAGGTAGGTGGATGAATAATAAAAAAACATTATGTTTAAGTTTAATTAGTCATAATAGTATAAATACAATAGATAATGATGAGGTTATATTTGGCTTTTCTAAATTAAATATAAATAATATTATGCATATGTATCATAGTGATTCTTTCTCCGCTAAAGAAGAAGGTACTCATAAAGTGCATGATATAGAAACTAAAGAAAATCTAATTAATAAAACAACTTCATATAATGAAATATTGTATAAAGAAAATGACAATTTTAAACCAGATTTTATAGTGTGTTTTGATGTTATTGATGATGAGCATGTGGCTATCGCACGTGAAATGAATATACCAATTGTTATAATAAATAGCAAAAGATATGTTAAGAAAAATGGTAAATTAGAGGGATTAGAACAGAATAATTATTTAAGTGGTAATGAAGTAGATGATTATGATTTATTAGAAGATATAAAGTGTAAATAATATTATTGGGGTGAATATGAAGAAATTATTAGTTATTTTATTAATTATATTTATGGTTGTTGGTTGCAACAATAGTCCAGATAATAAAAGTAAGAAAAATAATAAAAAAGATAATATTGAGTATAAAGATAAAGGGATATTTAGTAAATATTATGCTTCTGCATATAAGAAGTTAGAAGAATTAAGTATTGATGAGAAGATAGGTCAGACGTTACTTGTAAGAATGGATGATAACGTTGCAGATAGTATTATAAATGATTATCATGCTAGCGGTTTTGTTATGTTTTCAAGGGACTTTAAGAACAAGACTAAAGATGATATAAAAAGTGAGATTGAAAGTTATCAAAATGAAAGTAAGATACCACTAATATTTGCAGTTGATGAAGAAGGTGGTAGTGTAGTTAGAATTAGTAGTAATCCTAATTTAAGGGATGAACCTTTTAAATCACCACAAGATGTTTATAACGAATCTGGTATGGAGGGAATAATTTCTGATACTAAAGAAAAATCAGAACTTTTAAAAAGTTTAGGTATTAATGTGAATCTAGCTCCAGTTGCGGATGTATCAACTAATCCTAATGACTTTATCTATGATAGAACTTTTGGTAAGGATGCGAGTGAAACTAGTGATTATGTTAAGAACGTTGTAAGTACTTACAATAAATTAGGTTTAGGTAGCTGTCTTAAGCATTTTCCAGGCTATGGTAATAATGTTGATACTCATACAGGGGTATCTATTGATTCAAGGGATTATAATTCATTTGTAGAAAATGATTTTCTTCCTTTTGAAGCAGGGATAGATGCTAAAGTACCTAGTATATTAGTATCACATAATATAGTAGAGTCCATGGATAATGTTCCTGCAAGTTTATCTTTAAAAGTACATAATATTCTTAGAAATGAATTAAAGTTTACTGGAGTTATTATGACTGATGATCTTGCTATGGATGCAATTTCAAAGTATGTAGATAATCCTAATGTAGAAGCAGTGAGGTCAGGTAATAATTTACTTATAACGACAGATTATAAAACTAGTTTTAATGATATAAAAGAGGCTTATAATAATAATGAGATTAGTGAAGATGAAATTAATAATGCAGTAGTAAAAGTACTTGCGTGGAAATATAGTTTAGGTTTATTAAAGTAGGTGTTACATGACTGATATAGAGTATTTAAAGAAGTATTATAAAGGAAATATAGAAGATGCTTATAAAGAGTTAGAAAAAGGTCTTCCAGTTCAATATATAGTTGGTGAAGTAGATTTCTATGGTAATATATTTAAAGTAAATAAAAATGTGCTTATTCCAAGATTTGAAACTGAACAGTTAATTGAACTTACTATGGAGTATATTTCTGATAAGTTTAACGATAAAGTAGATATCCTTGATATTGGAACTGGTAGTGGTTGTATTGCAATTACACTTAAAAAGAATACCAACTGTAATGTAGATGCAGTAGATATATCAGATAAAGCAATTGAGGTTGCTTCCTATAATGCAAGATTAAATAAAGTAGATATAAACATATTTAAAAGCGATATGTTAAATAGCATAGATAAAAAGTATGATGTAATTATATCTAATCCACCATATATAGGAAGAGATGAAGATATACAAAGTATTGTTGAAAGAAATGAACCACATATTGCTTTATATGCTGATAATGATGGATTATACTATTATGAAGAAATATTAAAAAATTGTAAGAAGAATTTAAAAAATAATTTTATTATTGCTTTTGAAATAGGTAAATCTCAAGGCAAAAAAGTTAGAGATATAGCTTTAAGGTATTTAGATAATGTAGATATTTATATAAAAAAAGATTTGAATAATTTAGATAGATTTGTAATAATTACTAGTAAAAATCATTGACAAACATTTATTCGCATGTTATGCTTGCTATATAAGTTATTTTAACTTAAATATATATATAAATTTAGGGGGATATATATGATGGATGTTGTAAATGTTGATAATGTAATTATTGAAAAGTTGATTTTTGAAGTTCGTGGAAAGCAAGTTATGATTGATTCTGATCTTGCTAGACTGTATGAATGTAAGAATGGAACAAAGACAATTAATTTAGCAGTTAAAAGACACTTTGATAGATTTCCAGAAGATTTTTATTTTCAATTAACTAAGGAAGAGTATTATAACTTGAAGTTTCAATTTGAAACTTCAAGTTATAATAATGAGCATGGTGGAATTAGAAAAATGCCTTATGTTTTTACAGAGCAAGGGGTTGCTATGTTAGCGACAATTTTAAGAACAAGTGTTGCTTCAAAGATGAGTGTATCTATAATGCGAGCTTTTGTTACACTGCGAAAGTTTATTTCTACGAATTTGCTTGAACAAAAATATATCAATAATCAAGTTATGAAAAATACAGAAGATATAAAATTATTACAAGAATCATTTCAAAAATTTGAAGAAAAAAGTATGATTAATGAAATATACTTTGATGGTCAAATATATGATGCTTATTCAAAAATACAAGATATTTTTAAAAGTGCGGATAAGAGATTAATAATTGTGGATGCTTATGCAGATAATACAATACTAGACATTGTTAAAAGACTGGGTGTAGAAGTAATAATTATAACTAAACCAAATAATCTTCTAACCAAACAAGATATTGTTAAATATAATAAGCAATATCATAATTTAAATGTTTGCTTTAGTAATAAGTTTCATGATAGATATTTTATTTTAGATAATAGTAAAGTATATCATTGTGGGGCTAGTATAAATAGAATTGGCTATAAAACTTTTTCTATTAATCTAATTAATGATAATGGAGTATGTAATTTATTGATTGATAGAGTTAATTATATTATAAATAAGTAGGTGGTAGTATTAAAAAAAGTGAGATAGAAAGTATTGATAATTATAAATATGAAAGAAAGGCAAAAGAATTCGGTTATAAAGTAATTGTAGGAACTGATGAAGCAGGAAGAGGTCCACTAGTTGGGCCTGTTGTTGCAGCAGCTTGTTACATACCTGATGGTTTCAAATTAGAAGGTCTTACTGATTCTAAGAAGTTAACTGAGAAAAAAAGGGAAGATATGTATAATTATTTAATTAATAATACTATTTATGGGATTGGTATAGTATCTCCTGAAGAAATAGATGAAATTAATATCTATGAAGCAAGTAGAAAGGCTATGATAATTGCAATTAATAAGGTTAGAGATAAAATTGATGTAGATTATGTACTTAGTGATGCAATGCCTATAAATATGGATATTACTGTAGAACCTATTATAAAAGGGGATTTGCTTAGTATTAGTATTGCAGGAGCATCAGTGATTGCTAAAGTTACAAGAGATCATATGATGTTAGAATTAGATAAAAAGTATCCAGAGTATGGTTTTAAATCTCATAAAGGATATCCTACTAGAAAACATTATGAGGCATTAAATAAATATGGATTAATTGATGGTTATAGAAAAACTTATGGTCCTGTAAAAAGAATATTAGAAGGGGAAAAACTATGAAACTATTATTAAGTCATGTGGCTGATTTAGATGGTGTAACTCCGGTAATACTATCTAATTTAATAGGATTTGATTTTGAATATGAATTATTTGATTTGAATGAATTAAATGAGTTTATTAGTAATAAATTAGATTCTAATTATTTTGATAAGTATGATGATATTATTATTACGGATTTATCAGTTAGTAAGAGTGTTGCAGATAAAATAGTTGGTAGTATTTATAAAGATAAGTTTAGACTATTTGATCATCATGAATCTGCAATCTATTTAAATGATTATGATTTTGCTTATGTATGTGAAAGTATTAATGGCTATAAAGAATGTGGAACTACTTTATATTACAATTATCTAATTAAAAACTATGATAGTGATATTTTAAAGAAAGAAAGTGTAGTTACTTTTGTAGAGTTAGTTAGAGAGTGTGATACATGGCAGTTTACTGATTTAAAAAATGAAGCATTAGATTTAAATTCTTTGCATGCTTTCTTTGGTAATGATGCTTTAATAGATAATTATACTGAGTTTTTAAAGAGTAATAATAGTTTTTATTATACAAAGATGGAAAATACGATATTAAAATCATTAAACTTAAAAAAACAAGAATATATAGAATCTATGAAAGATAAAGTAATCATTAAAAAAATTAATAATTATAATATTGGTTTTGTCTTTGCTGAATTATATCGCAGTGAATTAGGACACTATATATGTGAACAATATATGGATAAGATAGATTTCGTATGTATAATTAATCTAAATTATCATATAAGTTTTAGAGGTATAAAAGATATGGAGATTAATAAGTTTGCAGAAATATATGGTGGAGGTGGACATCCTAAAGCATGCGCTATGCCACTACCTAGTGGATTAAAAGAAGTGATAATTGAATATATATTTGGTGATGAAAATGATAATAGATAGAGTAGTAGTAGGTAGTTTAGAGACAAATTGTTATATATTATCAATAGATAACAATTGTATAGTTGTTGATCCAGGTGATGAATATAATAAGATAAAAGAAAAAATAGGTAATAAAAATATTTTGGGAGTTATAGTTACTCATAATCATTTTGACCATGTAGGTGCACTTAAATACTTTGATAATATCTATGACTACCATAATTTAAAAGAAGGAATAAATAATATAGGAGAGTTTACGTTTGAAGTGATATATACTCCTGGGCATACTAGGGACTCTATATGCATTTATTTTAAAAAAGAAAATGTTATGTTTGTTGGAGATTTTATCTTTAAAAATGGCATAGGGAGAACTGATTTAGGTGGTTCCTATATCGAAATAATAAATAGTATAAAAAAAATATCAACTTATAATAAAGATATTATTATCTATCCAGGTCATGGAGAAAATACTAAACTTGGGATAGAAACAGAAAAACTAATAAGACTTATATAATCTTATTAGTTTGTTTATCATTAAGTATTGAAGTTAATTCATTTTTAAATTTAATGTGCTGTTCATCACAATATTTTTTATGCTTATCTAATTTATTATAAAATGCTGGCTTTAATACCTTGCCATTAATATCACTAATAAATGGTATTGGTTTATCTAAATTTAGGTTATTAAATATTTCTGTTATAGAAAATGTTGCTTTTTCAATCATGTTTAAAGTAAGTAAGAATAAATAATAATTACTTTTACAGCACTCCTCATATAATTTTTTTAAATAAATACCTTTGATATTTAATCTGTGTAAAAAAAGTATGTGATAAAGACCATTATGGTATTCACTAAATACTTTTGTTAGTAGAATATCTAGTGAATTATCACCATTTTTTAATTCATCAAAAATCTTTGTTAACTCTTTAATCGTATCTTTCTTCATATCTATATTCTATCATATATTTAAAAACCAGCAAAATTTAATTGACAAGTTTTTGAAATATTGTATAATATTTACTCGTGGAGTGATAAAATGACTATTAAAAGAAATATATAAAGGTATTATGGCTACACTAATGGGTGGAATTATAGTTGGAAGTCCAATGGTTATATATGGATGTAGTGGAAAAATAGTAAAGAAACTAAAGAAGATAATAGTTCTAGTTTCCTTAGTGTAGAAGCTGCTAGTGTTGATGATAGCAATATGTATAATCCAGATAAAAGTTATGCTTTAATATCATTTGCTAATACAGTACAGGTTATTGAATATAGAAACTGTGTCTTTAACGGAGGTAAAACGGAGGTAGTTCTTGATACAGGAGATACTTTTTATACTGGAAATTCGAACATAATTACATTTGATATAACTAGTGAAAAGCAATTGAATATGGTTAATTACATACTTGAAGAAAATGAAAAAGAAACAGTGCCATATACATACGTAAGGAAATAATTATGTATAATATAATAGATAATTTAGAAGGAATAAAGAAAAAAATATATTTTATGTTTGTTAGAGAAGAGATTACTTTTGATGATATAGATAATTTATATAATTCCAATATTGATGATTTACTTAAAAAGATTGATTCACATAAAGATAAGTTGCTATTAAGTATTTATATTAATCCTTATTTATTATGTAATGATTACTTAGTAAGAATAGATGGATTTAATGTAGATATAATATCTAGGTTACTTATCAAAAGATATAATGAAGAAGTATATGAGTATAATGTTAGATTAATAAATGGAGATTTAACTTATATGGAATATTGCAATAATATTAGGATGTTAAATAACTTATATTTTACTTCAACTATGATAGGAAGTAGAATAAGTATAATGAATGAAGATAAAATAATTCAGAAAGTAAAATAAGTAGTTGAAATAAATAAGTATTTATGTTAAAATCAATTCGAAGCAAGAAAAGGCTATGATGAAAAAGTAGTAGTAAAAGTAGTGTTTAAAGAGAGTTATCGGGTGGTGGGAAGATAATAAATAACCTTTTATGAATTCAGTTTCTAGCTGTTAAAAACGTATTGACGCGTTAAGTCTAAGAGTGCATAATCATATTATGAAATAGGGTGGTACCACGGGTAATCTCGTCCCTATAATTAATATGATTTTTTATTTTTTAAGGAGGATTTTATGAACGAAGAAAAAGTAGAAAGTATTATAAGTGAGATTAATACAAAGTTTGAAAATGTTAAAGAAATAAATGAACTACAATTATTAAAAAGTGAATACTTAGGTAAAAAAGGTATAATTACTGAGATGCAATCTGGTATAAAAGAGGCTGCAGATAAAAAAAGTTATGGGATGATGGTTAATAAAGTTAGAACAACATTTAATGATTTATATGAAGAAAAGTTAAAAGAATTAAATGAATTAGAACTAAATAGAAAACTAGAAAGTGAAAAAATAGATATAACTTTACCTGCTACAAAGATTAGACAAGGTAGTCCTAATATATTAGAAAAAGTTGTAGAAGATATGGAAAGTCTATTTATGAGCATGGGATATGATGTTGTAGAAGGGCCAGAAATAGAAGAAGATTTATATAATTTTGAATTATTAAATTTACCTAAAGGGCATCCTGCAAGAGATTCACAAGATACATTCTATTTAGAAGGAGATAAGATATTACTTCGTAGTCATACATCTCCAGTTCAAGCAAGAACCATGTTAAAAGGAAAAGGTGAGACACCAATTAGAATAGTCTGTCCAGGTAAGACATATAGACGTGATGATGATGATGCAACACATTCACATAACTTTATGCAAATAGAAGGTTTATTAATAGATAAAAAAGCCACACTTGCAGATTTAAAAGGAACATTTGATGTTGTTGCGAAACATTTATTTGGTGATGACTGTAAAACAAGATTTAGACCAAGCTATTATCCATTTACAGAGCCTTCAGTAGAAACAGATATATCTTGCTTTAAATGTAAAGGTGAAGGTTGTCCAATATGTAAGAATACTGGTTGGATTACAATAAGTGGTGCGGGAGTAGTTCATCCTAATGTTTTAAAAATGTGTGGATATGACCCAGAAGTTTGGCATGGATTTGCTTTTGGTTTTGGACTTGAGAGAATTGCTATGTTAAAATATGGTATTAATGATATTCGTACATTCTATAATACCGATTTAAGAGAAATAAAAGCATTTGATAGAAGGGAGGATTAACATGATTAATTTAAATTGGGCTGGAGAATATGTTGATATTAAAGATGAAAATATCGATGAATTAACCGATAAAATTACTAAGTTTGGTGTTAATATTGAAAGAGTAATAAAAAACAATATTAATAACTTAGTAGTTGGAGAAATTAAAGAAGTAGAAAAGCATCCAGATAGTGATCATTTAAATATATGCCAAGTAGATATTGGTACTAAAGTTACGCAAATAGTATGTGGAGCATCTAATGTAAGAGTAGGTTTAAAAGTAATAGTAGCGTTACCAGGAGCAGTTTTACCAGGAGAATTTGAAATTAAGAAAAGTAAAATTAGAGGCGTTGAATCTAATGGTATGATATGTGCATTATTTGAATTAGGTTTAGAAGAAAAAACAGAAGAAAATTATAACAAAGGTATTACTGAGTTAGATAGTAGTGCCAAGGTTGGAATTGATGCATTAAAATACTTAGGACTAGATGATACTATACTTGAGTTAGATATTCATAAACATCATAATAATGATTGTTATTATCACATAGGTTTTGCTTATATAATTGCAGCTATTATAAATAAGAAAGTAAAACTTCCTAGTGTTAAAATTAATGAAATAGATGATGATATTAATAATCACTTTAGTTTAAGTGTAGATACTACTAAGTGTCCATTCTATACTGCTAGAGTGGTTAAAGATGTAAAAGTAGGACCATCACCAGAGTTTATTAAGAAAAGATTAGAAAGTGTAGGTATGCGTTCTATTAATAACGTTGTTGATATATCTAATTATGTAATGTTAGAATATGGACAACCACTTCATTTCTTTGATAAGAATAAACTTGGAGATAAAATAGTAGTTCGTAATGCTAAAGATAAAGAAGAGTTGGTTACACTCGATGGTAATACTAGAATACTTAATAAAGAAGATATAGTTATTACTGATTCAAAAAAAGTAGTATGTATTGCTGGAGTAATGGGTGGAGAAAATACTGAAATAGATGAAAATACTACTGATATCTTAATAGAAAGTGCGATATTTGATGCAATAAGTATTCGTAATACTTCATCTAGATTAGATTTAAGAAGTGAAGCATCTATTCGTTATGGAAAAGGCTTAAACTATGAATATACTCTTGCTGCAGTAGATAGAGCATGTTATTTACTTCAAGAATATGCAGGTGGTAAAGTATTAAAAGGTATAGTAAAACACGATACTTTAGATAAAAATGAAAAAGTAGTTAAGGTATCAGCAAAAGAAATAAATGATATTATTGGTATTAATATTTCTGATGAGGATATGAAAGTAGAATTAAATAGATTAGACTTTGACTATAAATACAAAGATGGAGTATTTACTATAACTATTCCAAATAGAAGATTAGATATTGAATGTAATACTGCAGATATAGCAGAAGAAATTGGTTGTTTATATGGATATCATAACCTAGTTGGCACACTACCTATTCAAACTCAAAAGAAAGGTGAATATAAAGGAAATATTGGTTATAGAAAGAGTATTTCTAAAAGACTTAGATCTTTAGGTTTAGATGAGGTAAAAAACTATACTTTAGTATCTAGTGAGATGGCAGATATGTTTAAGTATGAAGATAAAAAACAAATTATTCTTCCAAATCCTATGAGTATGGATAAGAGTGTTATTAGAACTTCTTTAATTCCATCGCTATTAAATACATATTTATATAATAAAAAAAGACATGTATTAGATATTAATATTTATGAAATAGCTAATACTTATTATGATGAATATGTAGAAGATACTAAGATTGCGATACTTATGAGTGGGAATTATGTTACTAATAGTTGGTCTAACAGTAACATTAAAGTAGATTTCTACTGTATAAAAGGGGTATTAGAAAACTTACTTGACTATTTAGGATTAAAGAATAGATACACTTATGAGGTAGAAAAAATAACTGATATGCACCCAGGAATATGCGCGAAAGTATTATTAGATAAAGAAGAAGTAGGTATAATAGGTAGAGTACATCCTAAAGTAAGTAATGATGAAATATATGTAATAGAATTATCTATGACTAAGTTATGCAGTAAGAAAGTAAAACCAATTAAGTTTAAAGAATCATCTAAATATCCAAGTATTACTAAAGATTTAGCATTCATAGTTAATAAAGATATAACTAGTTTAGAAGTTGAGAAACTAATTAAAAAATCAGGTGGAAGATTATTGGATAGTATTGAAGTATTTGATCTATATACAGGTGACAATATAGGTAGTGATAAAAAATCTATTGCTTATTCATTAACGTTTATTGATGATACTCGTACATTAAGTGAAGAAGAAGTTATGCAGTGTTTTAATAATATAATTAAGACTGTAGAAAGTAAGATGGATGCAAAACTAAGAGATAAATAAAACCCTATTCATTAATTTGAATAGAGTTTTTTCTAATACCTTGATAAGTATTTCTTCTTTTTAATTCTTTATCAATACCATTTAAAACATCAATTTTATTAAGTATCCAATTAGGTTCTACTAATGCTTCTTTAATAGGATCTCCAGTAAGTCTATGAATGACAATAGAATCATTAAGTAATTCTATTTGGTCACATACTATATCAATATATTCATCACGAGTAAGTATTTTAAATGGTTTATCTTGATACATCTTATATAGTTTAGTACCTTTAACAATAGATAACATATGTATCTTAATACCTTGAATATCCAGTGTATTTAAATGCCTTATAGTTTTTAACATCATATCTTTACTCTCATATGGAAGACCATTAATAATATGAACAACAACATCAATATTATTATCCCTAAGTCTTTTTACCATGTTATCAAAACATTCTAAACTATGACATCTATTAATTATTTTAGCAGTATCCTCATGAATAGTTTGTAGGCCTAACTCAATAGTTAAATAAGTTCTTTTATTAAGTTCACATAAGTAATCAAATACATCATCACTAATAGAATCAGCCCTAGTTGCGATAGATAAACCAACTACATTATCCTGTCTTAGTATTAATTCATATCTTTTCTTTAAATTATCAACTGTATCATAAGTATTAGTATTAGCCTGAAAATAGCCAATAAGATTACTATTAGGCCATTTATTAAGCATAATTTCTTTTCTTTCATAGAATTGTTCTAGTAGGGATACTTTCTTTTTAAAATCACTACTACCATTTAGGCAATATATACATCCACCAACACCCTTAGTACCATCTATATTAGGACACGTAAAATTAGCATCTAAATTAATTTTACAAACCTTACATCCAAATCTATTTTTATAATAATAATCTAAAGTATAATATCTCTTGTTTGTATTAGAATACTTAAACATAACACCACCTAGATATATTCTATACTATTTCCATACTTTTTTCAAAAATAAATAAGATAAGAATATGTTTTGTATCCTAATTATTAGCAAAATAAATGCATTTTGTAGGATAATTCTGAGTTTTACTGCAGTACGTTCTGCAGTAAATTCTGTAGTAAATATGAATAATATTCTTCGAAAATAAAAAAACGGATAAAAAACGGATAAAAAACGGATAAAAAACGGATAAAACCGGAATAAAGTTACTTTTTGAAAAGTAAAAAAATAGATGTGATAAAAAAAGTGTCTTAATCACATTTTTAGAATAAATTACTATGAGTTTCCATTAATATTATTTCTTTTGATAGTTTTTTCTCATTTAAACGTAGTTGTTAAGATAATATCATATTTCATTAATCTAAATCCTCAATTGCTTCTTTAAAAGATTTATATTTTTTAGCTTTGATTGTACCATTCTCGATTTTTTTCTACTTCTTCCATTGCACTTATTAATCTTGCATTAGGTACTTCTAATGATGGAACAAAAGGAATACTTTGTTCTCTTACACTTTGAGTTAAAAACATATTTAAAGCAACACTTGTGTTCATACCTAATTTTTTAAATAATTCATCAGCTTGTTTTTTTAAACTTTTATCAACTCTAAAGCTCATATTTATAGTATTTGATATCTTATCCATATTATCATCTTCAATCCAACTATATTTTAGCTCACTTCTATTTATAAATCAATATATTTTCAATATCTTGTCAATATATGACAAGACTTGTTATTTAACAGCAAATAATAAGATTCAAAATTATACTTCATAATACAAAATATTTCTTATAATTAGTGGACTAGAATTTTTGAAATTAGTATAGTATATTATTAATGGTTAATATATACAAAATTGGAATTCAATTCCGAAAATGTTGACACATTAAACTAAATATGATACTATTGTTTTAGGTGATGATAAAATGAAATACATTTCAAGAACTATAGAAGAAAAAATAATTTCTATGATTGATAAGTATCAGGTTATTATGATAACAGGACCAAGACAAGTAGGTAAAAGTACTTTATTAAACTATATTTCTAGAAAACTAGATAGAAATATCAATAAAGTAACTTTAGATGATTTAATGCTTAGAAATCAAGCACAGGATGATCCGGAATTATTCTTAAGAACACATGAGACACCTTTAATAATTGATGAGTTTCAGCGTGCACCAGAGCTACTTTCATATATTAAAATGATTGTTGATAATGATAATGAAAAAATTATTTTTGGTGAAAAAGATAAAATTGAAACTTTATACTTTTTAACTGGTAGTCAAATATTTGAAACAATGGAAGAAATATCAGAATCTCTTGCCGGTAGAGTTGGTATACTTGATTTATATGGTTTATCAGAAAGAGAAATTGAAAAAAAAGAAAGCGAGTTATTTATACCTAATATTGATGATATAAAAAATAGGCAAAGAACTGAATACAAATCAACAATTAGTTTATATAAAAAAATACATAAAGGTTCTTATCCAGAATTATATACAATTGATAAAGATATAGAACAATACTATAGTGATTATTTTAGAACCTTTATTGAAAAGGATATAAGAAAATTAATAAATATTAAAGATGAAAATAAATTTATTAAATTTGTATCTTCTTTAGCTGCTAGAACTGGTCAGGAATTTATTGCTACACAAGTTGCATCTGAAGTTGGAATAGATGATAAAACTGCAACTTGCTGGTTATCAATATTAAAAAATACTGGTATTATTTATTTATTACAACCATATGTGAATAATACTGTTGGAAGAGCAGTAAAAAGAGAAAAAATATATTTTACAGATACAGGACTTGCTTGTTATTTAGCTGGATACGTTGATTATATTACTTTAGAAAAAAGTGCATATAGTGGTCCAATATTTGAAACCTATGTTGTTAGTGAGATAATAAAATCTTTTGTAAATAGTGGAAAAGATGCAAGAAAGCATTTATATTATTATAGAGATAATAATCAAAAAGAAATAGATTTACTTATTAACTATAATAATACTATTTATCCAATAGAAATTAAAAAAAGTGCTAATCCAGGAAAAGATGCTATTAAAAATTTTGATGTTGTAAATAGCTTTGAAACAGAAAAAGGTAATGGAATTGTATTATGCATGACAAAAAATATAGTTGCATATGATGAAAATAATTATATGGTACCTATAGAATATATTTAATTGATTATTAAATAATAAAGTTCTTTGAAAAATAGAAAAGTTTATATAAATTTTAACAAATTTACAAAAAGGTCTTGCAATATATATATATAGTATACTTATATCATAAGGTAAGCAAAGATACCTTATTAGATAGGAGAGATTATATATATGGTAAAGTTAAGAAAGCAAGGTTTCACTTTAATTGAATTGATTGCAGTATTAGTTATTATGGCTATACTTGCACTCATTGTTACACCTTTAGTAATGAATATTATTAGAAAGGCTCGTATTGCAGCAGACAAAAGAAGTATCGATGCATATGGGCGTTCTATTGAACTAGCAATAGCAGGATATTTACTAGATACAGGAACATTTCCATCATCAGTAGATCAACTGAATATTGAGTATAGTGGAAATGAAGTAGTATGTGAAAAAACACAATTAAATTCAGATAGTTCAGTATATTTAGCAGGTTGTAAAGTAAAAAATAGAGCAGTAGAAGGCTATACATATGGAACAGAAAATATTGGGAAATATAAATCTTATAAAGTCGGAGATATTATACAGTATAAAGGAATTTCTTTCTATGTAATTGAAGATAGTGATTCAAATAGTGATTCGATAAAACTTCTAAAAGCAGAACCATTAAGTGTTGAAGAAGTTAATCAATATGGTGGAGTAGGGACTGAGAATAATCATGTAAATATGTATGCTACTCCTAATTCATCAGATGCATATTATCAACAAGCCAATAATATTAATGGTTATGGAGGCATGGCATATTATTCAAGCGAAACATGTAATAGAGGAACGATGGGTGGATGCAAAAACAACTATGAGTATAGCGAAATTAAATATGTAATAGATTCTTGGGTCAATGCAAAATTTAATAATGGATCAATAAAAAATGCTAGATTAATAACAATAAATGATTATAAATTATTATGTGTAGAAGTTTCTTATTTAGATAATTCCGGTGATGAGCAGATAAAACTTGAGCCTCAATATGATTGGTTATATAATAATAATTACGAATATTGGACTATGACGGAGAAAGGCGATTCAATGGGTTATGTCCTATCTGTGCGTAATGATGGCTCAATTTTTGATGGAAGTACTATATCAAGTGATGTAGTTGTTCGTCCTGTTGTAGAACTATACAAATCTGCACTCTAATAAATAAACAATTAAAAATGAATTTTTCTTAATATTCAGAGTATTCTGAATATTTTTTTGGGAGGTAGATAATATGATGTATAATATAGAAGGTAAAGAGTTAGAGGTAGTAATTATAAGGAAAAGGAATAAGAATACTTATATTAGGGTTAAGGAAGAAATGAAGATTTATGTTACTACTAATTATATGGCTAGTAAGAAGTATATAAAAGGATTACTAGATAGTAATTATGATTATTTGGTTAAGATGATTAATAGTATGTGTAAAAAAAATGAAAAGAAAGATTTATTCTTTTATTTAGGAAATAGTTATGATATAATATTTGTGAATGATTTAAAGAAGATAGATGTGGATAGTGATAACTTAGTTATATATGCTAAAGATTTGAAACAGTTAAATAGGTGGTATAATAAGATTATTAAGGATACTTTTATTGAACATTATAAAAAAGTATTTGATATGTTTGATGAAGTGAGTACTATGCCTAGTTTAAAAATACGTAAGATGAAATCTAGATGGGGTGTATATAATAGAATAAAACATTCTGTTACTTTAAATAGTGAACTTATTAAGTATGATTTAAGATGTTTAGATTATGTAATAGTACATGAGTTATCACATGTAATACATTTTAATCATTCTAAAGATTTCTGGTCTTTAGTTAGTAAGTACTCAAGTAATTATAAAGAAATAAAAAAAGAATTGAAGGAGTAGTAATATGGAGTTTATTAAAAATAGATTATTAAAACAGATAGTAGTACTAATTATTGTTATTTTGGTTTTGTTCTTGTTTTCTAGTAGAGTTAGTGCGAAAACTCTAAATCAGATTAAAAGTGAGTTAAGTGCGATGCAGTCTAAGTATGAGACTACTAAGAATCAAAAGAGTTTGACTGAAGCACAGAAAAAAGAGGTTGAAGCTAACATTGAATCAATCAATGCTGATATTAAAAAGACGCAAGGTGAGATTAAAGATTTAAATGATGATATAGATGCAAGAAATCAAGAGATTGATAAGATGCAAAAGGAGATTAAAAATATTACGCATTATTATCAAGTATCTAGTAGTGAGTCTATGTATTTAGAGTATGTATTTAATGCAAGTAACTTTACTGATTTTATTTATCGTCTATCAGTTTCAGAACAGTTAAGTGAATATCGTAAGAAGACTATTAATACTTATCAAGCATTAGTTGAAGAAAATAAAGCTAAAGTAAGTGAGTTATCAGAAAAACAAGTATCACTTGAAAATTCGCAAGAGCAGTTAAATGCAGAAGCGGCAAAATTAGGGGAACAAATTACTGAATATACTGATGGTATGATTGATATTGAAGATGAGATTAAAGACTTACAAGATATGATTAATTTATATGAAACTAAGTATAAGTGTTCTGGTAATGAAGATGTAAGTAGTTGCGTTAATAGATATAATAATGCTAGAACTGCTGCATCAAGAAACTCTTCTGGAGGTTCATCTAGTAGTGTAACTGCTTATGGGTCACTTCCTAGTGCGGCTGGTTTCTATCGTCCTACCGCAACAGGTAGAATGGGATCTGTATTTGGTCTTAGTGCATGGTACTTTAACTACTCAGTATTTCACTACGGAATAGATATTGAATTATCACATGGTACTCCAGTTTATTCGATTGCTGATGGTATTGTTGTTAAAACTAATTATCGTAGTAGTTGTGGTGGTAATATGGTATTTATTGCTCATAAAGTTAATGGTAATTCTTATACATCAGGATATTTCCATTTATCATCATATAACGTAAGTGTTGGACAAACTGTTACTAAAGATACATTAATAGGATACTCAGGTGGAGTTGGTTCTATTGAATACTGGGATGGATGTTCAACAGGAGGACACCTACACTTACAAACTGCAACAGGTGTATATATGACTGATTACTATACATTTGGTGTATTCCAAAGTAGGTCATTTAACCCAACAACTATTGTAAATATGCCTGCATTCCATGAATATTTCTCTGGAAGATAATACGACAAAATTAATTAATCACTGATATTATAATGATATCGGTGATTTTTTTATGAAAGTAAAAGTAATTGATGAATCGCATGAATTAGATTTAGAATCGAGTGTTAATAAATTTCTATCAGAACTAGAAGGAGATGTAATAGATATTAAATATCAAGTTAGTGTAGCTTTATATCGTGATGAACAAATATTTTGTTTTTCTGCAATGATTATTTATTCTTAGGAATAAAATATAGAAAAGTAATCATTATATACATAGAATATAAAAGGAGGTATTATGTTTAATAATTATACAGAAGAGGCAAGAAAAATACTTATTAGCGCAAAAGTTGAGATGAATAATTTAAATCATCCTTATGTAGGGAGTGAACACCTTCTACTTGCAATTTTAAAAGATAAGAACGAAGTAACAACTAAGTTAAAAGAGTATGATCTTGATTATGATAAGTTTAAAAGTCAGATTATTAAGATAGTAGGAGTAGGTAAGAAAAAATGCGAATACTTTTTATATACACCACTTCTTAAAAGAATTATGGAAACAGCTATGATAGATAGTAGGGAGAATAATAATGGTAATGTTACTATTAATCATTTGTTTTCTGCTATGCTTGAAGAAGGAGAAGGTATTGCGATTAGAATAATGTTATCAATGTCAATTGACTTAGATTTATTATATGAAGAGTTTGTATCTAAAATTGTTAAGAATAAAAGATGTGATAAGTTACTTATTGATGAGATAGGTGTTGATTTAACTAAGAAGGCTATGGATAATAATATAGATCCAGTAGTAGGAAGAGATACTGAGATTAAAAGAGTATTAGAAATACTATCTAGAAGAAAGAAGAATAATCCAATACTAATAGGAGATGCAGGAGTAGGTAAAACTGCCATAGTAGAAGAGTTAAGTAGAATGATTGCCTTTGGTGAAGTCCCAAGAGGTTTAAAGAATAAAAGAATAATTAGTGTAGATATGGCATCAGCTGTTGCAGGTACTAAGTATCGTGGTGAGTTTGAAGAACGTATTAATAAGATGTTAAAAGAACTTGAAGATAATGATGATATAATACTTTTTATTGATGAAATTCATACGATAGTAGGTGCGGGTGGTGCGGAAGGTGCGATTGATGCATCTAATATTTTTAAACCAGCGCTTGCTCGTAATCATATGCGTCTTATTGGTGCGACAACAACAAGCGAATATAAAAAATATATTGAAAATGATAGAGCTTTAGATAGAAGATTTCAAAAAGTATATATAGAAGAACCTAGTAGTGAAGGATTAAAAAATATTCTTATTAAGATTAAAAGTACTTATGAGAATTATCACCATGTAGTAATTAGCGAAGATTTAATTGATTTAATTATAAGTATGTCTAATAAGTATATAACTGATAGAAAACAGCCAGATAGAGCAATTGATATTTTAGATGAAGTATGTGCGCATGTAAGTTTAAAAGAAAATAAAATGATTAAGAAATATAATGAATTAAATAAAGAGGTTAAATTAATTATTGGTGATAAGAAAAAAGCAATATTAAATAATGATTATAAACTTGCAACTAAGTATAAGATGGAAGAAAATAAACTTATGGATAAAATAAATAGATTAGAACTTAATTTATATAGTAAGAATAACAATCATCATATAAGTAAGAGTGATATTATAAATGTAGTTAGTATAAAGGCTAATGTACCAATATATACAATGAGTAATAAAGATGTTAAAGACACTAATAGTATTAGTAATAAATTAAATAAGAAAGTAATTGGACAGAGTAGTGCAGTAGATGAACTTACTAAAATATATAAACAAATAAGACTTGGTTTTAAAGATGATAAGTGTATATCTATTATGTTTGCTGGACCAACTGGTGTGGGGAAGACTATGTTAGCAAAGCTATTTGCTAAATACATTACTAAAAATATAATAAAAATAGATATGAGTGAATATAGTGAGTCTCATTCTATAAGTAAATTAATAGGCTCTCCTGCGGGGTATGTAGGATATAATGATTCCAAAAATATCTTAGATAAGATAAAAGATAATCCTTTTTCTGTATTAATATTAGATGAATTTGATAAAGCAGATACTAGTATAATGAATTTATTTTATCAAGCGTTAGATGATGGAGTTATTACTGATGCTAAAGGGGATAATATTAATTTTAAAAATACAGTTATTATTATGACTACTAATGTTGGATTTGAAAGAAATGAGATTGGCTTTAATACAAGTAAGAATGATACTAAGATTAAAGAATTATTTGGTATCCCTTTAGTAAATAGAATGGATAAAGTAGTATCATTTGATTATCTAGATTCTACTAGTATAAAAAAGATTATTAAAAATAAAATAAGTAAGTTAAAGAAAAAGTATAAGAATATTAAAATTAGTATAAGTAATAGTGTAATTGATGAGATTGTAGAGAAGAGTAATTATCAAGAGTTTGGAGCCAGAAAGATAGATAAGATAATTAAGACTGATATAGAGGAGTTAGTTGTATCATGTATGATAGATAATAAAGATATTATTGCAATTACAAGTATCAAAGTGCATAGTTAATTTCTTTAAAAAAGTTAAATTTTATTTTTTGAGTAGTATTGAAGAGTTAAGAATACAGTATTTCATAAATTACAAGTAGAATTTAAAATGCTTGTAATTTTATTATGTAAATAATTAGAAAGTGGTTGTTTGATTAAATATTTGGAGTGTGTTATAAGTATTGCAGGTGGTGGTGTTATGGACTATTATAGTAGTATAAAAGAGTTACTTATAAATAATGAATTAACTCATAAAGCAAAAGATTATTCTAAAAATAAGAGTGATTTAAATACATATTATGAAGTTGGTAAATTGATTACTGCAGCTGGTAAAAATTATGGTGAAAATGTAATTAAAGAATACTCTAGTAATTTAGTTTTAGATGTGGGTAAAAAGTATAATGAAAGAACACTGAGAAGACTGCGTCAATTCTACAACTTTTGTAAAAAACAAAAATGGCCGGCGGCTCCGGCCAAATTAACAATTAGTCATTATGATGAGTTAATGAAACTAAAGAACATAAATGAAATAAATTATTATATAAATTTATGTGATAAAAATAATATAAGTAGTAAACATTTAAGAACAAGAATAAAAAATAATGAATATGAAAGATTAGATGAGAAGACTAAAAATAAGATTGCAAGAAATGAAACAGTTGAATTATCTGAAACATTAAAGAATCCAATAATTATTCGAAATACTATTGGCATAGAAGATATATCCGAAAAGCTGTTGCAGAAAATGATATTGGAGAATTTAAATGAGTTTCTTGATGAGTTAGGAGAAGGGTTTTGTTATATTAAAAATGAATACAAAATTAAATTAGGAGATAATTATAACTTTATCGACTTACTTCTTTTTAATATTAAATACAATTGTTATGTAGTGGTGTAACTAAAGGTTACTGAACTAGAAAAAGAACATATAGGACAAATAGAATTTTATATGAATTATATAGATGAGAATATTAAAACTGTTAATCAGAATAAAACTATAGGTATTCTAATAGTAAAAGAAAATAATAAGTTTGTAATAAAATATAAGACTAATGAAGGTATTGTATCTAGAGAATATCAGTTAGTGTAAAAAAGTTAAATTTTATGTTTTGAGTAGAACTGTAGAGTTAAGTATACAGTATTTCATAAATTACAAGTAGAATTTAAAATACTTGTAATTTTATTATGTAAATAATTAAAAAGTGGTTGTTTGATTTAATATACGGGGTGTGATATAAGTATTGCGGGTGGTATTATATGGATAAATATTATAAAGAGATAAAAGATAAATTAATTGATGAAGAGGTGTATTCTAAAGCAAAAGATTATTCAAAAGAAAGACATAAGGTGGTTGCATATTATGAAACAGGTAAGTTATTACTTGAGGCAGGAAGTAAATATGGGGATTCAATAATAGAAAACTATTCTAAAAAATTAGTGAATGAAGTTGGAAAAAAATATAGTGCGAGAACATTAAGAAGAATGAGACAGTTTTATGAAATATTTAGTAATTTTGAGAATTGGTCCCCATCGGGGACCAATTTAAACTGGAGTCATTATAGAGAACTTTTACCACTTAAAGAACATGATAAAATTAGATATTATATTAAGGTATGTTTAGAAAATAGTTTAAGTAAAACAAAGTTGCATGAACGAATAAAAAACAAAGAATATGAAAGGTTAGATGATAAGACTAAAGAAAGGATAATTAATAATGATGATTTAGAGCTAATTGATACATTAAAGAATCCTATATTAATTAAGAATAGTTATAATATGGATATTAACAATATATCTGAGAAATTTTTACAAATGATAATATTAGAAGACATATCAAGTTTTATGAATGAACTTGGTGAAGGTTTTTGCTTTATTAAAGAAGAATATCCAATAAGAATAGGTAGTAGGTATAATTATATTGATTTACTTCTTTATAATTATTTATATAATTCATTTGTTGTAATTGAACTTAAGGTTACTGAAGTAAAGAAAGAACATATAGGTCAAATATCAGTTTATATGAACTATATAGATAAGCATGTTAAAAGAACTATTCAAAATAAAACTATAGGTATTATAATTGCTAAAGAAAATAATGAGTTTGTAATGAGTTATTATAGTGATCCTAGAATTACATCTAGAGTATATGAATTGATATAAATTGTAGTATTTAACTAATTTCTTCAATTTGACACTTAAAAAAATTAGTATATAATAAACTCGATAAAGGGGGATTATGTATATAAGTGAAAATAAGTTAGAAATAGTAAAAAGAGATTATATAGATTGTTTATGTAACTATCTAGGGTTAGGAGCGTTTGTTACAGATGATATGAGTGATATGGATGATATTACTCAAGCAATATTCCTTATATTAGTAGATTATTATCAGCACGCAATTAAAGATATTAATGCTTGTAATAACAAAGATTATGTCAAAGAGTATTATATAAGGTATAAAAATATAATGATAAATATACTAAAAGAATATATTGAATTATATTGTAGTAATAATGAAATTATTTTTGAAAAAGCAAAATTTAATTCATATCTTGTTAATAATACGAAACTAATTAATATAGAAGATGGTATTACTTCTATTTATAAATCTTTAAGAAAGATATCGAAAAGAAAAGAGTTAGTAAAAAGTATTTTCAAACAAGTAAAGATGCATTTAAATAATAGATATTAGTAAAAAACTAGTATCTTTTTTATATGTAAAATTATTTTTATTTGAAAAATTAAAAAAACATATTTTATTTTTGAAATTTTTGTGATATTATTAATACAGTGAGGTATCGTTATGAGGGTAGATTTTAATGATGTTAAGCAAAAATTAATTGAAATTTTTAGAAAAAATCCAATATTTAATGAGATTAATATTGATAAGGAAGGTACTGTTGAATATAAAACATTTAATTTTGTTTTGAAATTACAAAAGTTTTTTAATTTTGATATGGATAATTTTTATCAGAGAATAGAAACATTAAAGTTAGAACCATTATCTATATATTCTAATAATGGATTTGTCTCTTATGATGCAAAAGAGAATACTGGAAAAATTAGTCTTCAAGTTCTTAAAAATGATGATGAAAATAAATATAATATTGATAACATCTTTGCCCAAATAATGCTTATGACATCTACTGCACGTGACAATTACTATGGATTTGGTAATGTTAGACAGTTAGATGCATTAAATAAAGCATGTACATACCTGATTGCTTCTAATTTAGTAGGTTCATCAGAAAAAAATTATGCTGAAGAAGAACTAATGATTTTAAATAATTTGGATGTTACACTTACGGGAGTAAAATCGAAAATTGATTTTGTAACTGCATATCTTTCTAATAATGGACAATTATTAAAAGAGGAATTAAATAAGTGTGGTATTAATGATGAAATTTTGAATGATATTAATTATTTATATGAAGCAAAGTTAAATGGTTTAAATATCCCAGATAGATATGCTAGCATATCTAATAAAATAAATAGAAATTTTGCAATGCTAGTATCAAATAGAGTAATAAGTGATATAAATGTTGTAAATAAATATAAATCACATTTACTTAATGATAAAGTACTCGATTATTCTACTGTAGGTGTAGATAAAGTAAGAACTGGTATGTTGCAAGCATTAGATTATGTAGCTAAAAAGAATAATAATATTGTAAATATAAATGATTATAATAAACAAAATGTTATGCAGAAAGCGGCATAACTTTTTTAATATCGTTGACGCGAATATATGTATTGTAATATAATATATCTGGTGGTAATATGGAAATAATTATGCATATAGATGTTAATAATGCTTTTTTATCTTGGACAGCAGTATATTTATTAAAACATGGTTATAAGGAAGATATAAGATATCAAGAATCAGTAATTGGTGGAGATGAGTCTGCAAGAAGAGGCATAGTGCTTGCTAAAAGTATGGTTGCAAAATCTCGGGGAGTTAAGACTGCAGAAACATTAAGAGATGCTAAAAGAAAATGTAGTGATTTACACATATATCCACCATATTATAAATTATATAAATACATGTCTTGTAAATTATTTGGATTAATTAGTAGTTATATACCAGATATAGAAATTTTATCTATTGATGAATGCTTTGCTGATTATGGCAAAGTTAAGAACCTTTATGGAGATGAAATTAAATTTGCTTATAAATTAAAACGAGAAATAAAAGAAAAACTAGGTTTTACTGTAAATATAGGAATAGCTAATAATAAGCTGTGTGCAAAGATGGCATCTGATTTTATAAAACCAGATAGGGTACATACATTATATAGTAATGAAATCGAATCTAAGATGTATCCACTTCCTATTGAGAAATTGTTCGGAGTAGGTAAGAAGACTGCTATTAAACTAAAAAGTTTAAATATTAATACAATTGGAGATTTAGCTAGAAGTAATCCAGATTATTTAAGCAAATATTTTAAGAATCAAGCAGTAAAACTAATTGAGAGTGCAAGAGGTATTAGTGATTCTGTTATTATATTAAAAAATAGAGATACATCTATTAGTAACTCAATAACATTATCACACAATTTAAATGATATTGAAGAAATATACGATGTATTACATTCTTTAGTTGATAATGTATGCATAACTTTAAGAAAGAAAAAGAAATATGCTCATGTAGTAGGGGTTAGTTTAAAAGATAAATTTTTTCAAACTAAGTCTCATCAAAAAAGATTAATTAATGCAACAAATGATACAAAGATTATATATGATGTTTGTAAAAAATTAGCTAAAGAATTATACAAAGATGAATCTATTAGATTAGTGGGCGTTAGTTTATCAAAGTTAACAAATAAATCTAATTATCAAATATCAATTTTTGAAGATATTAAGGATAAAAATAAAGACAATAATCTAAATAAAATCCTAGATGAATTAAAAACAACATATGGTAATAAAATTATTAATAAAGCATCATTGTTGAATACAAATATACATAAAAAATATTAATTTGCATATTTATTAGTAAAGATACTTGAATCTAATTAAATTATTTGTTATAATTAGTTAGTAATTCAGCTGGGTCTATAGCCAAGTGGTAAGGCGTGGGACTGCAACTCCCTGATCGTTGGTTCAAATCCGACTAGGCCCTCCATTGGAAGATCTGTCCGAACTTTTTATAAGTTTAGACTTAATATATAATATCAATTTCTAAAAAGAAGTTGATATTTTTTGTTGTTGATGAAAGGATGGATTTAAATGATTAATATTATAAGTAAGAAATTAGAAATTGATATGGAGTTAAAAAAGAAAATTGAGTTTATATGTGATTTCTGTAATACTACTCCTACATTTATTAATGGTAATATAAGAAACGTTGAAAGGTATAAATTATCTTATATCAAACCACATATAATAATTTTTAAAGGATTTAATTATTCTAAAACACTATATATTATATCTAATGTGATAGAAATTAAAGAATTAGAATCATTTATTAAAAGTTATAAATAAATAATGTTAATTCTATCAACCGCTTAACATATAATAGAAAAAATTCTTTTTTGTATTATATGTTAAATTGTGCTACAATTATATAAATTAATAAGGATGAAATGAAGTTAATTGATTTAAAAGAGATTAGTGAAAATGTAAACTTAGATGATTATACGTATTTGTATAGTTATGTTCGAGATAATATGGAACACCCTGAATGGCTTGGAACTTTTGAAAGGAAAGAAATAGAAGAAATATTAAATAATGGAGGTAAGATTTGGCTATATTATGATAAAGAAATTCCTGTTTGTTCGGTATTTTATATTCCTGCATAAAATAAGTCGCTTAAGAAACATAATATATATTATGATGTGATAGTTACTGGAAGTTTAGGACCAATAATGGTTAGAAAAGAATATGTAGGTAATCATTTGCAATCACAAATGCTTGATGTACTAAATAAATATGTAAAAAGTATTGGTAAAACACATATGTTTACGAAAGCACATTCTGATAATATTTATTCTATAAGAAATATTTTAAAGGATGGCTATAAAGTAGTAGATGAATATACGAGTGAGCGTGGACCAATGACTGCATTTGTGAAATAACATGGATGGTGAAAAATGAAAGATAAGAAAAGTTTAATTATTTATTTTAGTAGAGCTGATGAAAATTATTCAGTTGGTTATATTGATAAGGGTAATACTGAGGTAGTTGCCGAATATGTTAAAAAGATAACTAATGCGGATATGTTTAAGTTAGAACCATTAGTACCTTATGCTAAAGATTATTCAACTTGTATTGAAGAGGCTAAAGAAAGAATTGGTAATGCTCCAATAAAAAATGCAATAAATGATATATCAAAATATGAAATTATTTATATAATGACACCAATTTATTGGGGAACTTATGCACCGGAGATAGAAACTACTATTAAAGATTTAGATTTTACAGGTAAAACCATTAGAGTAATTACTACACATGAAGGTTCTTTCTTAGGTAATGTTATATCGGATGTTAAAAGAATATGTATAGGAGCAACTATTGATAGTAATGGACTTGTAATACTAGGTTCAACTGTTAAAGATGCAAAAGAAAAAGTAGAAAATTGGATTTAAAGGAGTTATAAAAATGGAACACGTTCATTTAATTATAATAGTAAAAAAAGATAATAAATATTTAAATATATATGATAAGAGATGGGATATGTTATTATTTCCTAATATAAAAGGGAATAATATAGAAGATATTGTTAAATATATAGAAGAAAATTTTGGAACAAGTATAAAAAGGGATAACATAAAGTTATTGTTTGATAAAGTTCATGAAAAATATTCTGTTTATCATAAAGAAAAAAGAAAATATCATCACTATTTTTATGAGGTTAATGCTGATATTGAAGGTAATTATTATTCATTAGATGAATTACTTTCTTATGAAAAAGTAAAGATGAATAATTCAGATATCATAGAGTATATAGAAAACTATTATTTAAACAGATAGATGGTTATTTAATTATAGCGTTTACAATTTTTTCAACTATTATAATGTTTACAGGTTTTAAGTTTATGAGTGGTGAACATTTGTTAGAAATAAGTAAAATTGATATGTTTAAATTCTTTATAGTAGATTCTAATATTTTCAGGAATTAGTATTATTGATATTTTGTATTAATGAAGTGAAATTATTACAAGATAAAATTAATGAAATACAAAAAAGGTATTATGTAATAAAACTTATCTCAACCGTAGGAATTACACTTACTTTCTTAACAGTGTTTGGATATTTAGGTTGTATAGTAGATGGTGGTGTAGTTAAACTTCTTAAAATAGTAACTTATTTTTTCATCTAACAACCCTATTACTTAGCACAATAATATTTATATTTTTTGAAAAGATAGATAAATTAAATTTTAAATATACATTTGTTGGCATATCACCAACAACAATCTATGCATTGTTTTATCTAATAAATGTGTTAATTCATATTGAAAACGGTAAAGTAAGTCCAGTATATGATTGGTATTATTTTGTACAAGGTGGACTTATTAATACAGTAATAGTATTACCTATAATGTTAATAGTATCTTATTTAATAAGTTTATTATTATGGAAGTTTAATAGAAAAAGTTTTCGTTAATTTTGTAACATAATTATTTAATTTGAATAAAACATGTTATACTATAATTAGTGTTAGAAGGTAGTTTATGAAAGTAGTATTTTTAGATATAAATGGTGTAGTTCAGCCACATACATCTTTTAAAAGATTTGATTATATGAAAACTAATGTTGTAGATGAATTAAGCAAAAAATATGGTGTTGATTATAGTAAATATAGTGATTATGATGTATGTGCGGTATATGCAGATTGGGAAAAAAGTGCAGTTGATAGGCTAAAATATGTATTAGATTATACAGATTCTTCTATTATTATATCCAGTGATTGGAGAGACCCTAAAAAGCATGATAAGATGAAAGATTTACTTAAAATACAAGGACTTGATAAATATTGGTTTCAAGATAATCCACTTTTAAATAGTTCTATGTGTCACTCACAAAATAGAGCAACTGAGATTAATACATCACTTAATAAATATGATATTAGTAATTATGTAGTTTTAGATGATATGGGAGAATTAGTTAGATATTTTCCAGATAATTTTGTTTGTACTAAGAAGTTTATACAAGATGAAGATGTAGATAAATGTATAAAAATATTAAAAAGAAAATGATGTATTAGTCATTTTCTTTTACTGTAGGAATTAATGTATCTAAGTTATCATCATATCCAGGTTCTGTTCCTTTAATATAATAAAACATGGTTGCTTTTTTATTATCAGTTGTTGGTTTCCCTGTTATTGGATCAACTAATACTCCAACTACATTATCTGGTATTTTATACCATTTAGGTTTATTAGTTTTATGATATTCCTCTATTGTATCAGCCCAAATCTGTCTTAGTGGCTTACCATCTGATACCTCACTTGTCTTATCTTTATCATAACCACTCCAAAGTGATAATACTATATCTTTATTATAGCCAAATATTAAATGATCATTATCAGTAGTTCCTGTTTTAATAGAATACTTATTAGTTAATTTTTGCGTTATGTCGTAGCACGTAGGGTAGTTATAATCGATAAAGTTATAGTTATAAGTACTAGTTAAAAGTTCATTTAATATATAGACAATACTTGAATTAAGTATTTTTTCTTTGGTGTTTTTATACTCATATAAAGTGTTGCCATTCATATCTTCTACCTTTTTTATTAGATGACCTTTTACTTTGTAACCTAGATTTGCAAGGCTAGAATATGCATTAGTCATTGAAAGTAGACTTATCTCACCACTACCTAAAGCAAGTGAGGGATTAGCTTTTAACTTTTCATTTATACCCACTCTCCTTAACATATCTATTAAATTTTTCTCTCCTAAAAATAAATGTGTTTTAACGGCGTATATATTATCAGAATAAGCAAGAGCAGTTGCCATGCTTATTTCTTTATTTCCATAATTATCATTATAATTTTTAGGAGAATAAGTTTTATTATTATCAAATAAAAAAGTAGTTTTTTCACTAGTAAAAGTAGTAGATGCAGTAAAACCATTTTCCAATGCTGAATAATATAGAAATGGTTTTATCGTAGAACCTACTTGCCTTTTTGCTTGCGTAGCTCTATTATATTGACTCTTTTGATAATTCTTACCGCCTATTAAAGCAATAATTCCACCATTATTTGGTTCCATCATAATACTAGATACTTCAATATCATCATTAGTAATATATTTATTAATATTATTCTCTAAGTTGGTTTGTGCATCAATATCAAGATAAGTATATATTTTTAATCCACCAGTATCTAATATTGATTTAGGTATTTCTTTGATATCATTTAACTCAGTCATAACTGCATTTTGATAATATTCTAATGTTTTAGAGTTATTAGTCTCAAAATGTCCATAGTAAGTTAATTTAGTATTATATGCATTATTAGCCTCAGTTTTAGTTATATACTTGTTTTTAACCATTGCATCTAGTACTACTTTTTGTCTTTGTTTAGCTTTAGTTTCGTTAATTAATGGTGAATAATTATTAGGAGAATTAGGTATTCCTGCAAGCATAGATGCTTCTGCTATAGTCAAGTTTTTAGAACTTTTATTAAAATAGTAATGAGAAGCATTTTCTATTCCATATATATTTCCATAATTAATAGTATTTAAGTATCCTTCTAATATTTCATCTTTAGAATAATTAGTTTCTAGCTTAAAAGTAAACCATGCTTCTTTTATTTTTCTTTTCCAAGTCTTATTAAAATCTAAAAATAAGTTTTTAGCGTATTGCTGGGTAATAGTAGATGCACCTTCAACAATTTTTTTATTAGTTAGATTGGTATACATTGATTTCATAATTCTAAGGTAATCAAAACCATGATGTTTATAGAAGTTTTTATCTTCAATAGCTAGTGTTGCATTTATTAAATTATCGGATATACTATCTAGTTTTATCCATTCATCTGACATACTATTAACTAGTTTATTATCTTTATCATATATATAATAACTATTATTAATCTTTATATCAATTGGATTTTTTTTTACATATAGGTATAATATTAAATAAATAATGGTTAATAATAGTATTAAAATAGTAAATATTACAAGTAATTTTTTTATTAATTTCATTATAGTCACCTAGTTCTAAATTTAGTATTGCAAAAAAATATGAAAATATGAGTTTAAAATATAAAAATGGAGTGCAAATTATAAAAATATGTGCTATAATGTTCTGGAGTTGATGGCCATGGTAAAATTACATATTAAATTAATAGGTGATGATAATCTAGATATTAATGTATCTGGAATAAAAAATAAGAATAAATATAAGTATATGGAGAATAATATATCAGTGACTGTTAAAACTGATAATGATAAGTTATATATTGATAGAATTTGTAATGAATATATTATTAATTTAGTATTCGATAAAAATAATAATACTGAGTCAACTTATACAGTGTTTGGTGGAACTAAGAAGTTTATACTAAACACGATAACTAATAAATTAAAGATTAATGATAATAAAATAGAGTTAGAATATGAAATAGAAGGTAATAAATTCAAATATTTATTAGAGGTGGTACATGAAGGAGAAATTAAAAAAAGTAATAAATGATTCTTTAAGTAAATTAGATATTACTGTAAGTGATATTGTTATTGAGGTTCCAAAAGATAGTAGTAATGGAGATTATTCATCTAATATAGCTATGCAACTTGCACGTACGCTTAAGAAAAATCCTAGAGAAATTGCAACTATGATTAAAGATAATATTGATGAAGAATTTATTACAAAGATAGAAATTGCTGGACCTGGATTTTTAAATTTCTTTGTTAAGAATGATTATTTATTTGATAATATTAACAAAGTATTAGAACAAGGTGATAATTATGGTAGTTCTAATATAGGTAATGGTATTAAGGTTAATTTAGAGTATGTTAGTGCAAACCCTACAGGCTTTTTACACATAGGTCATGCTAGAGGTGCAGCATATGGTGACTCGCTTGCTAATATAATGCGTTTTGCAGGATATGATGTAACTCGTGAATACTATATTAATGATGCAGGTAATCAGATTAATAACTTAGAGAAATCTATTATTGTAAGATATCATAATTTATGTGGAATAGATGAAGAATTAGGTGAGAATAGTTATCATGGAGAAGATATTATTGAGGTTGCTCGTGATATTTATAATGAGTATGCAGATAGTGCACCTAATGATATCTTTAGGAAAAAAGGAGTAGATTTTCTTCTTAAAAAGATTAAATCTGATTTAAGTGATTTTAGAATACATTTTGATAAATGGAGTAGTGAAACTGACCTTTATAAAAATAAAGAAGTAGATAATGTATTATCTAAATTAAAAGAGTCTGGTAATACTTACATGAGTGATAATGCACTATATCTAAAAACTAGTTTATATGGTGATGAAAAAGATAGAGTACTTGTAAAAAGTGATCATAATAATACTTATCTTCTTCCAGATATTGCATATCATTTAAATAAATATTCTAGAGGTTATGATAAATTAATAGATGTACTTGGAGCTGATCATCATGGATATATTAATAGACTTAAAGCTGCTATTACTATGATGGGTGAAGATTCATCCAAGCTAGAAGTTAAGATTTTACAGATGGTAAGATTACTAAAAAATGGAGAAGAGATTAAATTAAGTAAGAGAACTGGTAAAACTTTAACATTAAATGACTTATTAAGTGAGGTTGGAGTAGATGCTGCAAGATATTTCTTCTCATCACGTTCACTTGATACTCAACTTGATTTTGATATGGAATTAGCTACTAAAAAATCTAATGAAAATCCTGTTTATTATGTAGGTTATGCACATGCTAGAATATATTCTATATTAAATGAATATAATAAGGAAACAAGTGGTAGTGATTACAAAACTTTAAGTAGTGAACATGCAATTAATCTACTTACTAAAATATATGAGTTTAGTGAGGTTGTTAAGTCTAGTGCATTAAAAGAACAACCACATTTAATTACTAATTATGTGTATGAACTTGCGCAATCTTTTCATTCATTCTATGCCCATGAAAAAGTTTTAACAGACGATACTAATTATACGAGTGATAGAATAAACTTAATTAAGGCTACAAAGATTACTATCAAGAATGCTTTAAAATTAATCGGTGTAGATGCACCTGATAAAATGTAGGAGGAAATATGAAATTAAATAAAATGCCAAAAGAAGAATTAGAAACTTTATCTTATAGTGATTTAACAGAAATGATTTTAAAAGAAAAAAAGAAGAGTTTAAATACACCAACTTTATTTAAAGAAATATGTAAATTATTAGAATTAACAGATGAGGATTATGCTAATCAAATAGGTGATTATTATACATCTTTAACTACTGATAAAAGGTTTATTTTATTAGATAATGCTTGTTGGGACTTAAAAGATAAACATAAGGTAGAAATTATCATAGATGATGACGATGATGAAGAGTATGATGAAGAGGAAACGGAAGAAGATGCAGATGAAGTAGTTGAAACAGTTGAATCTGAAGATATTGATGCAATGGAGGATGAAGAAGGCGTTGATACAGATGATGATTTAGAAGATTTAACTATTATAGATGATAACGAGTTAGAGGATGAATAATCTTCTTTTTCTATACAAGAAAAAAATCCAACATTTATTCTGTTGGATTATCATATTTTTCAATTGAAATTCTAAATGTTTTAATTAATTCTTTAGCCTTCTCATCTTTAGTTCTTAACTCATTTCTTTCAATAGTAGTTTCTTCTAATTTCTTAGTTAATTTAGTGTTTTCTTCTTCTAGTGTTTTTTTTGCATTTTTTAAATCTTTTACTTGTTTTTCTAATGCAGAGTATTTCTTATTATTATTAGGATTATTATTTCCCATTATTACTTTATCATTGAGAGCATCAATTAAATTTCTTTGTTGCATAGTTAACTCAGAAAAAGATACATCCAGTGTTTCATTTGTAATTAAATTACCATCAAGAATACAATTAATAATTTGTGATATTACATCATAATTGTTTCTACCAACAGTTTTACCATTTATTGTTTTTTTATAATAATACTTACAATCATCAACAACATCAATATTACAATTATATCTTAATCTAATATTTTCTAATTGTTGTAATTTAGATAACTTATCATTTTCTCTCAAATAGAACTTCTTGCTATCATCATAATATCCAGTGTCTATTATAATTGAAGTTAATATAGAGATGTCTTGATATCTTAATAGTTCACTAAACTCATCTTTAGCCTCGATTTCGCTTTCATACATCCTACTAGAAACTGGTTTAGCTATTTTGCCAGATAAAACAATATCTAATTCTTGAATTTGTCCATCATCTGTTTCTTTGACAATTATATAATCACAATTTCTAGGCTCTCCACCATATTCAATTGCTTTATTACGATTATATTTGCAGATAAATAAGATATTGTCCAAACTAATACTTATATTGGATTTAAAGATTGCTAATTTCTTGTGAATATGTTTACTAAAAATATCAGATAATTTTATTTCATTATTTAGTATTTTACTACTAATACGATATTGATTTTCAATTAGTGCTTTAATTAAATTATAAGATTTTGTTGTGTTAAACATACCACACGTTGATAAAAAGTCCGTTTTAATTCCGAGCATATGAGCAATGCTATCTTTAGTTGCGCAATATCTAAAACTTTCACCACTAGCTAAGAATGCTTTTATAGAACTTTGATCAATGTGCTTTTCTTCATACCAACTAATTAAATTTTCTATTTCTTTCATTATATTATCAAATTTAGATGCTTCACTAAATGCCATAAATTATTCCCCCTTCAAACGATGTTTATACTATCAAAAATATTAGTTATTGTCAAATTTGTATATTAAAAGATAGCAATAACAAAAAAGGCTTAAGCCTTTAAAATCTTCTATATAATCCTACTAATTTTCCTAATATAGTAACATTATCTAAAATAATTGGTTCCATAGTATCATTTTCAGGTTGCAATCTAAAATGATTTTTTTCTTTATAAAATCTTTTTAATGTAGCTTCATTTTCATCATTCATCGCAACTACAATATCTCCATTTTTCGCACTTTTAGTTCTTTCAATAATAACAATATCATTATCAAATATACCAGCATTAATCATACTTTCGCCATCGACAGTAAGTGCGAATAAATTTTTTCCTCTAGGAATTAATTCTGTAGGTATTTTAAAATAATTACTAGGATTTTCAATTGCTTCAATAGGGTTTCCTGCAGTAACTTTACCTAGTAGAGGAATACTTACAATGTTATCATCATTATTTAAATATTCATTTTCAACAAGCAACTCAATAGTTCTATTCATATTACTTCTTTTTTTGATATAACCTTTTTTTACAAGGTTATCAAAGTGAACCTGAATAGTTGCTGGACTAGATAGTCCTAAAATATCCCCAATTTCTCTTACTGTAGGAGGGTATCCATTATCTGCAATATACTTTTTAATTACATCTAATACTTCATTTTGTCTTTCAGTTAAACTTTCCATTTCATCACCAACCAAATTAATTATA